>JBATPF010000392.1:0-11692 GCA_049291355.1 Giesbergeria sp. | reverse complement strand
CGCGGGTGCGCGCCGTTGGCCGGGGCTACCTGCGTTTCGCGTTCGCTGAAACCGGCCTGTTTCGCACCGCTTTCGGCGGCCCCTTCAGCGTGGACTACGCTGATGCCCAATCGGGCGCCAGCGGCCACAACCCGTTTGGTCACCTCAACGCCGCGCTGGACGCGCTGGTCGTTGCAGGTGCGCTGCCGCCCAAGCGCCGCCCGGGTGCCGAATACCTGGCGTGGTCCACCGTGCACGGGCTCGCCCTGCTGGCGCTCGACGGTCCGTTGCAAGGCGTCCCGCAGCAGGCGCTGGAGGCGCTCGGTGAGCGCCTGCTGGACATGGTGGAACGCGGCCTGTAGGGCAGTGGCTTGCTCTGCCTGGCGGCGCAGAAAGTCCACGCACTCCGGCAAAACCCCAAGACAAAACCGCGGCGAAGTAGTTGACACCTAAATGATATGCACATAAATTAGATTCCATTGACGGCCGCAATCCTGCGTTGCAAAGGGACTCTTCTGATGAAAATCGTGTGCATAGGCGGTGGGCCCGCAGGCCTGTACTTCGCGCTTCTGATGAAGCGGCAGAACCCGGCGCATGACATCACCGTGGTCGAGCGCAACAAGCCCTACGACACCTTTGGCTGGGGCGTGGTGTTCTCTGATGCCACCATGGACAACATGCGCCAGTGGGACGCGGCCACTGCCGAGGAAATTGAGCAGGCGTTCAACCACTGGGATGACATCGAGCTGCATTTCAAGGGCCGCAGCATCCGCTCAGGCGGGCATGGTTTCGTCGGTATCGGCCGCAAGAAGCTGCTCAATATCCTGCAGGCGCGCTGCGAGCAGCTGGGGGTCCAGCTGGTGTTCGAGACCGACGCCGCATCGGACGCCGACTATCCGGACGCCGACCTGGTGATCGCCAGTGACGGCATCAACTCGCGCATCCGCACGCTGCACGAAGACGTCTTCAAACCCGGCATCGTCACGCGGCCCAACCGCTTCATCTGGCTGGGCACGAAGAAGCTCTACGACGCCTTTACTTTCGATTTCCAGCGCACCGAGCACGGCTGGTTCCAGGCGCACATCTACAAGTTTGACGACCAGACCACGACCTTCATCGTCGAGTGCCCCGAGCACGTCTGGCAGGCGCATGGGCTGGACAAAGCCGACCAGGAAGAGTCGATAGCCTTCTGCGAAAAAGTCTTCGCCGACACCTTGCAGGGCGAGTCTTTGATGACCAACGCGCGCCATCTGCGCGGCTCGGCCTGGCTGAACTTCCAGCGCGTCGTCTGCGAGCAGTGGTGGCTGAAGAATGCACATGGCAGCCACGTGGTGCTCATGGGCGATGCCGTGCACACGGCGCACTTCGCCATCGGCTCGGGCACCAAACTCGCCATCGAAGATGCCATCGAGCTGACACGCCAGTTCCAGTTGCTCGGCGATGGCCCTGAGCACATTACCGAAGTGCTGACCGCCTACCAAGAAGCCCGCCGCGTCGAGACGCTGCGCCTGCAGAACGCAGCATGGAACGCCATGGAATGGTTCGAGGTCTGCGGCGAGCGCTATTGCGACCAGTTGGAGCCTGAACAGTTCATGTACTCCATGCTGACCCGCAGCCAGCGCATCAGCCACGAAAACCTGCGTCTGCGCGACGGCGCCTGGCTCGAAGGCTACGAGCGCTGGCTCGCCGAGCGTGCCGGGGTGACCACCGCGCCCAACCAGAAAGCGCCGCCACCGATGTTCACGCCGTACACCTTGCGCGGCGTTACGCTGAAAAACCGCATCGTGGTCTCGCCCATGGCGCAGTACTCCGCCGTGGACGGCGTGCCGGGCGACTACCACTTGGTGCATCTGGGCGCACGCGCCATGGGCGGCGCCGGTCTGGTGTTTGCCGAGATGACCTGCGTCAGCCCTGAAGGCCGCATTACCCCCGGTTGTCCTGGGCTGTACACCGACGAGCAAGCCCACGCTTTCGCCCGCATCGCCGACTGGATTCATACCCACACCGACGCCAAATTTGGCATACAGATTGGCCACGCGGGTGCCAAAGCCTCCACGCGCGTCGCCTGGGAGGGCGCTGACCAGCCGCTCGTGTCCGGCAACTGGCCGCTCGTATCCGCCTCGCCGCAGCAATACCTCCCAGGGGTCAGCCAGGTGTCGCGTGCCATGACGCGTGCCGACATGGACGCAGTGAAGGCCCAGTTCGTGGCCGCAACACGCCGAGCCGACGCGGCGGGCGCCGACTGGCTGGAACTGCACTGTGCGCACGGCTACCTGCTGTCGGGCTTCATCTCGCCGCTCACCAACCAGCGCGAAGACGAGTATGGAGGCACACTCGAAAACCGGCTCCGCTACCCCCTGGAGGTGTTCGCTGCCGTGCGTGCGGCGTGGCCCGAAGGCAAGCCCATTTCCGTGCGCATTTCGGCCAACGACTGGGTGGAAGGTGGCATCACCCCGAGCGACGCAGTAGACATTGCCAAAGCCTTCAAGGCGGTCGGTGCGGACATGATGGATTGCTCCTCCGGCCAAGTGAGCAAACTGGAAAAACCGGTCTACGGCCGCATGTTCCAGACCCCGTTCGCCGACCGCATACGCCAGGAAGCCGGAATCCCGACGATTGCCGTGGGCGCCATCAGCGAGGCCGACCACGCCAACAGCATCCTGGCGGCCGGACGCGCCGATCTGTGCGCCGTCGCGCGGCCGCACCTGGCCAATCCGGCCTGGACGCTCACCGAGGCGGCGAAGATCGGCTACACCCCCGTGGTGTGGCCCAAGCAATACCGGTCGGCCAAGGGGCAAATGGAGTCGCTCTTTGCGCGCGAAAAGGCTGCCCAGGCGCCAGCCGCGAAGGCCTAGGGCATCGGCATGACGCCCCCACTGAGCGACATTGCAGCACCCTCCGCCCCGCGCCATGCGCTGGTCACGGGCGGTGGGCAAGGCATCGGTGCAGCCATCGCCCAACTGTTGGCGCGCCGCGGCATGCGCGTCACGGTGCTCGGGCGCCGCCTGGCGCTGGGGCAGGCGCTCGCCGCACAACAACCAGATGTTCTCCACGCGGTCGCCGCGGATGTGGCGAATGCCTCTGAAGTGGCGGCGGCGTTCGCCGATGCCGTGGCCCACTTTGGGCGCGTGGACGTGCTGGTCAACAACGCCGGCCAGGCCGAAAGCGCGCCCTTCCTCAAGATGGATGAAGCGCTCTGGCACCGCATGCTGGACGTGAACCTCACCGGCACCATGCTCTGCACCCAGGCCGCGTTGCCCGGCATGCTGGAGGCCGGTTGGGGGCGCATCGTCAACGTGGCCAGCACGGCGGGCCAGGTCGGCTACGCCTACGTGTCCGCATACTGCGCGGCCAAGCACGGCGTGGTCGGCCTGACGCGTGCGCTGGCGCTGGAAGTCGCCAGCAAAGGCATCACCGTCAATGCGGTGTGTCCCGGCTACACCGACACCGACATCGTCCGCGCCAGCATCGAGCGCGTGGTGGCCAAGACCGGCCGCAGCGAGCAGGAGGCGCGCGCCGCCTTTGTCCAGTCCAACCCGCAAGGCCGGCTGGTGGCGCCCGTAGAGGTGGCCGACGCCGTGGTCTGGCTCTGCTCAGAAGGTGCCAGCGCCATCACCGGCCAATCGCTGTCCGTGTCCGGTGGCGAAGTGATGTGAGCGCCATGACATGAAGAACCATGCCAAACATTTTCAGCTCGTGGATGCGCTCGGTGACGAGCACATCGGCCTCGAAGCCCGCGCCCAGATCGAAGACCATCTCGACATGAAGATCTGGCTGCGCCTGCTGGCCTGCAGCACGCAGATCGAGCAGCAGATTCGGCGCCAGCTCCGGACCCGCTTTGGCACCACGCTGCCGCGCTTCGATTACCTGGCCCAGCTTGCACGCCACCCGCAAGGCCTGCGCATGAATCTGCTCTCGCGTTACCTCATGGTCACCGGTGGCAATGTGACGGGGCTCACCGACCAGCTGGTGAAAGAAGCCCTGGTGGAGCGCACGCCAGACGCAGACGACCGCCGTTCCTACCTCGTCGTGCTTACCGAGAAAGGCCGCAGCGAGTTCGCCGCCATGGCCGCCGAGCATGAGCAGTGGCTGACCGACATGTTCGGCGGTTTGCCCCAGGCCAGCAAAGACGCGCTGTACGAACACCTGGGCCACCTGCGCGTGCACCTGGCCCATGGCCAGAGTGCCACCGAGCCGCTCACCCAGCCACCCAACCCATCTTCAAGAGAGACCGCGTCATGACCGAACCCCGCGTAGACCCCGCGCTGCTGGCCGGCAACCGAAAGCGACTGGCAGGCTACCAGGCCACGCACTTCGTCTGGCAGGTGACATCGGGTGTCGCCACGCTCACCCTCAACCGGCCGGAGCGCAAAAACCCGCTGACCTTCGACAGCTATGCCGAACTGCGCGACTTGTTTCATCAGCTCAAATGGGCCGAGGACGTGCACGCCGTGGTGATCGTTGGCGCGGGGGACAACTTCTGCTCGGGTGGCGATGTGCACGAAATCATTGGCCCTTTGATTCAACTCAAAGCCCCCGAGCTGCTGATGTTCACCCGCATGACGGGCGAGCTGGTCAAGACCATGCGCGCCTGTCCGCAGCCCATCGTCGCCGCCGTGGATGGCGTGTGTGCCGGCGCCGGCGCCATCATGGCCATGGCCAGCGATATGCGGCTCGGGACCGCGCGCAGCAAGACCGCCTTTCTCTTCAACCGCGTCGGCCTGGCCGGCTGCGACATGGGCGCTTGCGCCATGCTGCCGCGCATCGTCGGGCAGGGGCGAGCGAGCGACCTGCTCTATACCGGCCGCAGCCTGGGCGGGGAAGAGGGCGAGCGCTGGGGCTGGTTCAACCGTTTGTGCGAACCCGCTGCCCTGCTGGCCGAAGCCCAGGCGCTCGCCAAGCAGATTGCCGAGGGGCCCACCTTTGCCAACGGCATCACCAAGACCATGCTGCACCAGGAATGGGCCATGACGCTGGACCAAGCCATCGAGGCCGAAGCGCAGGCCCAGGCGCTGTGCATGCTGACCGAAGACTTTGGCCGTGCCTACCGCGCCTTTGCCGCCAAGCAAAAACCAAGCTTTGAGGGCAACTGATATGGCAGACACGCGTTACCTGGACTGGCCCTTTTTCGAGCCGCACCACGCTGAGCTGGCGCGCACGCTGGACGACTGGGCGGGCCGCCATATTGCAGACATGCACGGCACCGATGTGGACGCCGAGTGCCGCAGCCTCGTCAAGACCTTGGGCGCTGGCGGCTGGCTGCGCCACGCGGTGGGCGGCAAGGCCCATGGTGGCGCGCAGGAGGCCATCGACACCCGTGCCATCTCCTTGATTCGTGAAACGCTGGCTCGCCATTCGGGCCTGGCCGACTTCGCGTTTGCCATGCAGGGTCTTGGCTCGGGAGCCATTTCATTGGCGGGTAGCGAAGCGCAGCGCCAGAAATACTTGCCGCGCGTAGCCGCTGGTGAAGCCATCAGCGCCTTCGCCTTGTCGGAGGACGAAGCCGGGTCCGATGTGGCCGCGATGGCCTGCACCGCCCGAGCCGACGGCGACCACTATGTGCTGGACGGCGAGAAGACCTGGATCTCCAACGGCGGCATTGCCGACTTTTACGTGATGTTTGCGCGCACTGGCGAGGCGCCGGGTGCCAGAGGCATCAGTGCCTTCATCGTTGACGCCGAAACCCCCGGTTTCGAGATTGCCGAGCGCATCGAGCTGATCGCTCCGCACCCGCTCGCTCGCCTGCGCTTTACCGAATGTCGCATCCCCGCCAGCCAGCGCGTTGGCGCGGCAGGCGAGGGCTTCAAGGTGGCGATGCGCACGCTTGATGTGTTCCGCACCTCGGTAGCCGCCGCATCCCTGGGCTTTGCGCGCAGAGCCTTTGACGAAGCCTTGCAGCGCGCCACCACACGCAAGATGTTCGGCGGCGTGCTGGCCGACTTTCAGTTGACCCAGGCCAAGCTGGCGCAGATGGCCACCGCCATCGACAGCGCCGCGCTGCTTACCTACCGCGCAGCCTGGATGCGCGACCAGGGGCACAACGTCACGCGCGAAGCCGCCATGGCCAAGATGACCGCGACCGAGAACGCCCAACAGGTGATTGACGCGGCCGTGCAGATGTTTGGCGGCCTGGGCGTAGTCAGCGGTCAGCCGGTGGAGCGCCTGTACCGCGAGATTCGCGCGCTGCGCATCTACGAAGGCGCTACCGAAGTGCAGCAGCTCATCATTGCGCGCGACCTGCTGCGCAGCGCCGCGCCGGCCAATGCGTGACCGCCCCACCGGAACCAGACAGAGGAGCCGAGACCATGTCCGCAAGCGCCCACGTCGACACCTTCGCTGCCGACCACCTGCCCCCTGCCGACCAGCAGCCAGAGTTCCATTTCGACCTGCCTGGGCTGCAGTTCCCTGAGCGGCTGAACTGCGCCACCGAACTGCTCGACCGCCACATCGCCGAAGGGCGCGGCGACCGCCTGTGCCTGCGCGCGCCGGGTGTCCGCTGGACCTATGCGGAGCTGCAAGACCGGGCCAACCGCATTGCGAATGTGCTGGTGCATGAGCTGGGCGTGGTGCCCGGCAACCGGGTGCTGCTGCGCGCGCCCAACAACCCCATGCTGGTGGCCTGCTGGTTCGCGGTGGTGAAAGCCGGCGCCATCGCCGTCACTACCATGCCGCTGCTGCGCGCCAAGGAACTCAAGGCGATTGTCGAGATCGGGCGCGTCACCCATGCGTTGTGCGATGCCGCGCTGACCGAAGAGCTGCACCTGACGGCCGCTGCTTGTCCGCAGCTTGCCCACATCCGCTGCTTCGGCGCGGGCGGCGAGGACTGCCTGGAGGCTGCGATGGCGCGCCAGTCTCCCCAGTTCCGCACCGTGGACACGGCGGCGACGGACACCTGCCTGTTCGCCTTCACCTCGGGCACGACCGGCATCCCCAAGGCCACCATGCACTTCCACCGCGACGTGATGGCCATCTGCGCCTGCTGGCCGCCGCATGTCCTCAAAGCGACGCCGGACGACGTGTTCATCGGCAGCCCGCCGCTGGCCTTCACCTTTGGTCTGGGCGGCCTGGTGCTGTTCCCCATGGCGATAGGCGCCTCCACTGTGCTGCTGGAGAAGGCCGGCCCGCCCCAACTGCTGCAAGCCATTGCCGAATATGGCGCTACGGTGCTGTTCACCGCGCCCACCTCGTACCGCGCACTGGCGGCCCACGGCGAAGCGCTGCGGTGCACACCGCTGCGCAAATGCGTCTCTGCGGGCGAAGCCCTGCCGGCGGCCACGCGCGCGCTATGGAAGGAAGCCACGGGCATCGAGCTGATCGACGGGATTGGTGCCACCGAGCTGCTGCACATCTTCATTTCGCACGACGAAGCCCATGCGCGGCCCGGCGCCACCGGCACGCCCGTGCCCGGCTACCGCGCCCGCGTGGTGGACGACCTGGGCAACGAGGTGGCCCCCGGCACCGTGGGCAAGCTCGCCGTGCAAGGTCCCACGGGCTGCCGTTACCTCGACGACGAGCGCCAGCGCAAGTACGTGCAAAACGGCTGGAACCTGACCGGCGACGCCTATCTGATGGATGCGGATGGATACTTCTTCTACCAGGCACGCACCGACGACATGATCATCTCGGCGGGCTACAACATCGCCGCCCCCGAAGTCGAAGAAACGCTGATGCAGCACCCTTCAGTGGCCGAATGCGCCGTGGTGGGCGTGCCGGACGCCGAGCGTGGGCAGATCGTCAAGGCCTTCGTGGTGCTGCGCGCCGACGTTTCGGGCGACGAAGACATGGCGCGTGCCTTGCAGGACTTCGTCAAACAGCATGCAGCGCCCTACAAGTATCCGCGCGCCATTGCTTTCACCGATAAGCTTCCGCGCACGCAGACTGGCAAGCTCCAGCGCTTCAAGCTGCACGAACCCCTGTAACCCAACGGCGCAGACCGTCCACACCGCAACCCTTCGAAGGAGACAACACCATGACCGCAACTTCGCGCCTCGGCGCCCTCAGCCTGGTGGCCGCCGCCGCCCTTTTGGCCGCATCGGCCCACGCAGCAGACCACGTCAAAGTGGGGCTGATGAGCACGCTCTCGGGCCCCGGGGCCGGCCTGGGCATCGACATCCGCGACGGCTTCCAACTCGCCATGAAGCACAACGGCGGCAAGCTCGGAACCCTGCCCGCCGAAGTCATCGTGGTGGACGACCAGATGAGCCCCGACGCCGCCAAGCAGACGGCCGAGCGCCTGATCAAACGCGACAACGTCGACTTCATGACCGGCGTCGTGTTCTCCAACATCATGCTGGCCGTGGCGCCTGCGGTGTTTCAGTCCAAAACCTTTTACCTGAGCGCCAATGCCGGCCCCTCGCAACTTGCCGGCGCCCAGTGCAACCCCTACTTCTTCAGCGTCTCGTACCAGAACGACAACATGCACGAAGCCGTCGGCAAGGTGGTGAACGACAAGGGCTTCAAGAAGGTCGCGCTGCTCGCCCCCAACTACCCGGCCGGCAAGGACGCGCTGGCCGGTTTCAAGCGCTACTACAAGGGCGAAATCGTGCAGGAGGTCTACACGCCGCTCAGCCAGCTCGACTACGGCGCCGAGCTGTCCAACCTGCGCGCGTCGGGCGCCGATGCGGTCTACATCTTCCTGCCCGGCGGCTTGGGTATCAACTTCATCAAGCAGTTTGTGGGCGCCGGTTTGTCCAAGGACATGACGCTGTTTGGCCCCGGTTTCTCGGCCGATGAGGACGTGATCCGCGCCGTGGGCGCGCCCATGCTCGGCATGTTCAACAGCTCGCAATGGGGCCACGACATGGACAACGCCGCCAACAAGCGTTTTGTCGCCGACTTCCAGAAAGAATACGGCCGCCTGCCCACGCTGTACGCGGCGCAAGGCTACGACGCCGCGCAGCTCATGAACGCTGCGGTGCGCGATGTAAAGGGCAAGATCGAGGACAAGCAGGCCGTGCGCAAAGCCCTCAAGGCCGCCAAGTTCGACTCGGTGCGCGGCGCCTTCAAGTTCAATACCAACCAGTTCCCGATTCAGGACTACTACCTGCGCGTGATAGGCAAGGACAGCCAGGGCCGCATTACCAACAAGACGCTTTCGACCATCTTCAAGGACCACGGCGATGCGTACGCCGCCGAATGCAAGATGCCTTCTTGATTTCGCATCCAAATCACCCGTGCCGTCGTTGCGTTGCCTTGTCGTGCGAATCGCACTGCCTGCGGCGCCGCGCCTAGGCACAGGCGATTTGGAAGCGAAATACGCGCCCTGTAGCTACCGAGGCTGGAAATATTGAGTCCCCGTGCCCCTTCTTCGCCGACTGGGTGCGTTACTCGTCAGACCTGCGTTTGCGCGCGAGTCACGGCGGCTCTGCAAGCGAAATGCGTACTTCCCCTTTGACCACCCCATGACCGGAATTTTGATTCTCGAGCAAATGCTCAACGGCCTGCAGTTCGGCCTGATGCTGTTCCTGCTGGCCGCCGGGCTCACGCTGGTGTTCGGCATCATGGACATGATCAACCTGGCGCACGGCTCGCTGTACATGGTGGGCGCCTACCTGATCGCCACCATCGCCGCAGCGTCGGACTCGTTCTGGCTGGGGCTGGCTGGCGGCATTCTTGCCACCGCAGCGATCGGCGTGCTGCTCGAAGTCACGGTGCTGCGCCGGCTCTACCAGCGGGACCACCTGGCGCAGGTGCTGGGCACCTTTGCCATTTTGCTGATGGCCAACGAAGGGGTGCGCATGGTCTGGGGTTCCCAGCCGCTGCAGCTCAACCCGCCGGCTGCGCTTGCCGGCCCGGTGGAGTTGCTGCCGGGCTTTGTTTACCCGGTGTTTCGTCTCTTCATCATCGGTGTCGGGCTTGCGGTTGCGCTGCTGCTGTATTTGCTGGTGACGCACACGCGCGTGGGCATGCAGGTGCGGGCGGGGGCCTCCAACCGCGAAATGGCGCTGGCCATGGGAACCAACGTGCGACGGTTGTTCACGGCCTTGTTTGCCCTGGGCGCAGCGCTGTGTGCGGTAGCCGGCGGCATGCTGGGGCCGCTGCTGGCGGTGCAGGTGGGCATGGGCGAGAGCATTTTGATTTTGGCTTTTGTGGTCATCGTGATCGGCGGTATCGGATCGATCCGTGGCGCTTTGCTGGGCGCCTTGCTCGTCGGCGTGGTGGACACCGCGGGCCGCACGCTCATTCCGCTGCTGTTCGGCCACTTGATGGGACCGGCTGCGGCATCCAATGCGGGGCCGGCGGTGGCCTCCATCCTGATCTACGTGCTCATGGCCGCCGTGCTGTTCTGGAAACCGCAGGGCTTGTTCCCTGCCCACGGCTGATGTCTTCCCCCATGCAACCCACCGAACGCGCGCGCGCGCCCAGCATTCTTGACCACGGCCTGCACCTGCGCTGGAGCGTTCCGCTGCTGGTGCTGCTCGCCCTGTTTCCCGCTATTGCGCATGGCTTGGGCGAAGACTTCTACATTGGCGTGGCCAGCCGCGTGCTGATTTTTGCCCTGGCGGCCACCAGCCTGAATCTGATCCTGGGCTTTGGCGGCATGGTGAGTTTTGGGCATGCGGCGTTTGTCGGCATCGGTGCCTATACCGTGGGCATCCTCATGCAAAGCGGCATCGCCTCCGCCTGGGTGGCGTGGCCGGCGGCGTTTGTGCTGGGCGGCGTGTTTGCCTGCGCCATCGGCCTTGTCAGCCTGCGCACGCAGGGCGTGTACTTCATCATGATCACGCTGGCCTTCGCGCAGATGCTGTACTACCTGATGGTCTCGCTGAAAAACTATGGCGGGGAGGACGGCATGTCGCTGTTCACGCGCTCGGACCTGGGCCTGGGTCTGGACCTGTCGAGCGACACGCAGTTTTATTTTGTCGTGCTGGTGTTGTTTGTGCTGGCGTTCCTGGCCATACAGCGCTTGCTGAATGCGCGTTTTGGCCATGTGCTGCAAGGCATTCGCGAGAACGAAGTGCGCATGGCGGCGCTGGGTTTTCCGGTGTTTCGCTACAAGCTCGTCGCTTTCACGCTGGCCGGCGCGGTGGCCGGGCTGGCCGGCGCGCTGCTGGCCAACCAGGGCAGCTTCGTCAGCCCCTCAACCATGCAATGGAGCCAGTCGGGCATGCTGCTGGTAATGGTCATTCTGGGCGGCGTCGGGCACTTGTTTGGCGGCTTGGCCGGTGCGGCAGCGTTCTTGCTGATTGAAGAGGTACTGGTCAGCTACACCATTTACTGGCAAATGGGTCTGGGCGCTGTGCTGCTGGCCGTGGTGCTGCTGGCACCCAACGGCCTGATGAGCCTGCGCTCCGGCAAGAAGGAGCAGGCATGAGCACCGTTCCGCTGCTGCGCGTGGAGCACCTCGTCAAGCGTTTTGGTGGTCTCGCGGCCACGGACGACGCGAGCTTGGATGTGCAAGACGGCGAGATCCACGCGCTCATCGGCCCCAATGGCGCCGGCAAAACCACGCTGATTCACCAGCTCTCGGGCGCGCTGGAGCCGACCAGCGGAACGATCTGGTTTGGCGGCCAAAACATCACCGGCCTGCCCATGCACGCGCGCGTGCACCTGGGGCTGGTGCGCTCGTACCAGATCACCAGCGTCTTTAAACGTCTTTCCGTACTCGACAACCTGGCGCTGGCCGTGCAGGCCAAGAGCGGCAGCAGCCTGCGCTTCTGGCAACCCGCCCGCAGCGAGCGTGCCCGGTACGACGCAGCGGCCGCCGTAGCTG
>JBATPF010000391.1:0-3492 GCA_049291355.1 Giesbergeria sp. | reverse complement strand
CGGTGCAGCAGGGCACGCTGGTGCAACTGGGCGGCAGCTACGAGCTGCCCGTGGCGCCGCCGCCCACCGCCTTGCCAGGGCGCGGCGGCATCAGCCTTGCTGTGCAGCCCATGCTGGCCGAAGGCCTGCCCGGCGTACGCGACTGGTGGGCCCGCTACCCCTACAGTTGCCTGGAGCAACAGGCCAGCAAGGCCATCGGCATGGAGGACGTCGCCGCCTGGCGCGCCCTGATGGCGCGCGTGCCGACCTACCTCGATGAAGACGGGCTGGCGAGCTACTTCCCGCCGCGTGCCGGCGAGACGCGCCGAGGCAGCGACACCCTCACCGCCTTCCTCATCTCGGCCGCCGATGAAGCCGCCAAGCTGGACCCCACGATGGGCCTGCCGGACGCCGTGCGCGCGCCGATGGAGCAGGCTCTGGTGGCCTTTGTCGAAGGGAAAATCACGCGCAAGTTCTGGAGCCCGCGCGAAGATTTGGCGATGCGCAAGCTCGCCGCCATCGAGGCGTTGTCGCGCAGCGGCAAGGCGCAGGCGCGCATGCTCAGCAGCATCACGATTGCGCCCAACCAATGGCCGACGCACGCCGTGATCGACTGGCTGCGCATCCTGCGCAAAGTACCCGGCATCGCCAACCAGGCCGCGCGCCTGCAAGAAGCGGAGCAAATCTTGCACAGCCGCCTGAACTACCAGGGCACGCGCGTGGCGTTCAGTACCGAGCAGCAGGACGACTGGTGGTGGCTGATGCAGAACAGCGACGTGAACGCTGCACGCCTCTTGCTGGCTGTCATGGACGACCCAGCCTGGCAGAGCGATCTGCCGCGCCTTGTTACCGGATTTATCGGGCGCCAGCAAGGCGGTGCCTGGCACACCACCACAGCCAACCTGTGGGGCGCTCTGGCGCTGCGCAGCTTCTCGGCGAAGTTCGAGAACACCCCCGTAGCCGGTACGACGCAAGCCACCTTGGGCAGTGAGACCGCCCGGGTGGACTGGGCCAAGGTGGAGCGCCGCAAGCCCACCGACGCCGCAGGGGCAGCGCACCAGACCAGCACCTTTGGCGCGCCCTCGGCGCCCGGCATGCTCAGCGGCAACACCCTGTTCTTGCCTTGGCCGAAGGCCGCGAACCAGACCTTGGCCGTCACGCACCAAGGCACTGGCAAGCCCTGGCTGACCGTGCAGTCACTCGCTGCCGTGCCGCGCACTGCGCCACTGGACGCGGGCTACCGCGTTCGCCGCAGCGTGGTGCCGGTGGAGCAAGCCGACAAGAGCCTGCCGGCAGGCCAGTATTCGCGCGGCGACGTGCTGCGCGTCACGCTGGAAGTGGACGCCAGCGCCGACATGACCTGGGTGGCGATCACCGACCCGATTCCGGGCGGCGCGACCATTCTTGGCAGCGGCCTGGGGCGCGACTCCGAAATTGCCACCCAGGGAGAAAAGCGTTCGGGCAACGGCTGGCTGGCGTTTGAAGAGCGCAGTTTCGAAGCCTTCCGCAGCTACTATGAGTATTTGCCAGAAGGCAAGCTGAAACTTCAATACACGATTCGTTTGAACAACGCGGGAAATTTTGCCCTGCCGCCCACGCGCGTGGAAGCGCTGTACGCGCCCGAGATGTTTGGCGAGTCGCCCAATGCGCCGGTGCGCGTGCTGCAAGGGAAGTAAGAGCGCAGCAGTGAAAACGCTATTGAAAAAAGAGCAACTTGCGCTTTACAGATAAGCGCTAGCGGCCATTTCAAGTAACTTTTTCTGGTGATTCGGCCACCAACCCATACTGCCGCACCAGCGCGGCCCGCTTGCGGGGATCCAGGTTGATCCGGCTCGCGTCGCGCCCCACGGCTGCCAGCAGGCGCGGGTCCATCACGCGGCGCCACAGGGGTGGAAAGTAGGCGAGGGTGAACATGCCGAAATAGCCGGTGGGCAGTTGCGGCGCTTCGTCGAAATGGCGCAGCGACTGGTAGCGCCGGAAGGGATGCGCATGGTGGTCCGAGTGGCGCTGCAGATGAAACAGGGCCCAGTTGGAAAACACGTGGTTGCTGTTCCACGAGTGGCGCGGCAGGCAGGGTTCGTAGCGGCCAGACGGCCGGCGCCCGCGCAAGAGGCCGTAGTGCTCGACATAGTTGGCCGAAGTGAGCTGGAAGTTGGCCCAGAACGACGCTGCCAGCACAAACACCAGAATGCCCGGCCCCAGCCAGACGGCCAGGCCCGCCCAGAGCGCCAGCGTGACCAGTGCGGTCTGCAAAATCTCGTTGTGTGCCGACCAGGCCGAGCGGCGGTTGACCGCCAGCCTGGCGCTTTCGATGGCCCAGGCGCGGCGCAGCGCGCCAGGCATCTCCCGCAGCAAAAAGCCGTAAATCGATTCGCCCATGCGCGACGATGCCGGGTCCGCGGGTGTCGCCACATGGCGGTGGTGCCCCTGGTTGTGCTCTATGGAGAAATGTCCATACCCCGTGGGTGCCAAAACCAGGCGGGCCAGCGTGCGCTCCAGCGCAGGAAGCTTGTGGCCCAGTTCGTGCCCCAGGTTGATGCAAAAACCGCCCACAGACCCCGCCGTGAGCACCATTGCCACCATGCCCCACCAAGGCAGGTCGTGGCGCGCCACAAACCAGGCGCTGAAAATGAACGCCGCCCACAGCACCGGTACCAAAAGGTAGCAGACGATGCGGTAGTAGCGGTCGGCTTCGAGTGCCGGCACGGCCGATTCCGGCGGGTTGCTGCGGTCTTCTCCCAGCAGCAGATCAATGAGCGGCGCCACCAGATAGAAAAATCCCACCGGCAGCCAGAGCAGCCGCGCGTCGCCGGTGCGCAGCATCAGCAGGGGGCCGATCAACACGATGGTAGGCACGGCCACCGACAGCAGCCAGGCCCAGCGCTTGCGGTCGCGGTAGGGGCGGGCTGGGGCGTCAGAGCGGCTGCCAGGGTCAAGCGATGCAGACATGGTGCTCTCCTGTCTCGGAATTCGATGGTCGGCCAGCGCCCGCTTGACCGTGTGGAATAGCGCGTTTCAGGTTGCCTCGTGGACGGCGGCCGGGCCATGCGGCCTGGTTCGCGCCGACAGTCTGGCATGCTGGCGGACCCACCCGCCCGAGCGCGCTTTTTACGCCCCCATTCTCCATGCCTTCGAGTGTCTTCCCCGAATTGCGTTTTTGGCTGCTGATCGCATTTTCGCTCGTCTTGCCCTGCGCCATCTACGCCGTCTTGCTGTTTCGCCGCGCGGTGTCTTCTGGCACGGTGCTGGCACTGGGCTTGCTGCTGATCGTGCTGGCCGGGCTGGATGTGTATTTGCTGCAGTCACTCAGCCACCTGGCAGCAAAGACCGCGTCGGTGGTGGACGACGCGGTCTTTCTCTCGGAAGTGGGCTTGGCCTTGTATGTGCTGCCGGTGCTCTTTGGCGGCATTGGGGTCAACTTGGTCTCGCATGTGCTGGTGCGCCATCTGACGCAGGCCGAGCGCCGTTTTGACGCTGAGCATCGCGATGACTAATTCTGGGGCGGCCCTGCGC
>JBATPF010000390.1:0-8017 GCA_049291355.1 Giesbergeria sp. | reverse complement strand
CGGTCTGGTACTGCATGAACTTGCCCATGTCGTTGCCCACCATGCCCATGCCGATTTTCTGGTCCAGAACTTTCTGCAGATCTTCCGGGAGCGACAGGTTTTGCACCGTCATGCTCTCCACCTTGAGGCCGAGCTTTTCAAAGGCGGGCGCCAGTTCCTTGGTCAGCGCGTCGGCAAACATCACCTGGTTCGCCGCCAAATCCAGAAACGGCACGCCGCTGCCGGCAATGGCGTTGCTGATGTTCTGCAGCACCAGGCCGCGCAACTGCCCTTCCAAATCGCTCACCGGGTACACCGCGCGGGTGCCCGAGATTTCGGTATAGAACGCCTTGGGGTCGACGATGCGGTAAGCGTAGTTGCCAAAGGCGCGCAGTCGCACGGCGCCAAAGTCCTTGTCGCGAATGGTGATCGGCTGGGGCGTGCCCCATTTCTGGTCGATTTGCTGGCGCGTGCTGAAGAAGTAAACGTCGCTCTTGAAGGGCGACTGGAACAATTTGTCCCAGTTCTTCAGGTTGGTCAGCACCGGCAGGGTTTGCGTCGTCAGCTTGTGGGTGCCAGGGCCGAACACGTCGGCCACCTGGCCTTCGTTGACAAACACCGCCATTTGCGATTCGCGCACCACCAGCACGCCGCCGTTCTGGATTTCCATGTCCGCCATGGGAAAGCGCCAGGCCAGCGTGCCGTCGCCGTCCTCGGTCCATTCGATGACGTCAATGAACTGTTTCTTGATGAAATCCATGAGGGCCATGCGGTGCTCCTGTGCTGGGCAAAAGGGTGGCGGCCATGATAGCAACGGGGGTGGGGTTTTGGCGCTTTTTCGCTCACCCGCCCCAAGACAGCGTGATGGAAGGCGCAAAACCGCAGCGAGCCAGAGACAGTGGGTCCTGGCGGCAAAGAAATATTTGCCTTTTTAAATGAGAATGATTATCATTTAAGTCATCTACTCTCAGGAGTCCGCCATGACCCGCATTCGCCAACTCGCCAGTACCCACCGCGCCACGCTCGCCAAGACCGGCAGCTACTACCTCATCCACATCAGCGTCGCTGCCATGGTGGCCTACGCCGTGACCGGCAACTTGATGGCCTCCATCACGCTCAGCCTGCTGGAACCTACGGTGCAGGCGTTTGCATTCTTCTTTCACGAAAAAGCGTGGGAGCGGCGCGCCGCGCGGCGCCAAGCGCAAACAGTCAGTGCAGCGGCTGCGAACTTGCTGCCAGCCTGAAGGGCTGGGTCAGGCGCGAACGTCGAGCAGTGCGCCCAGCACCGCATCGCCGGTGCGCAGGGTCTGTAAGTTGACCATAAACGCCTGCTTGGCGGCGAGCTGGTCCACCACTTCTTGCTCCAGCGAGACACCTTCCGTGTTGGCGCGCTGAACGCTGGCATCCACGCCGCCCTCGGGCGCCGCCTGTTGCACGACACGCTGGGCGCGGTAGCCCGGGGTGTTCATGTTGGCGACGTTGCCGGCCGAGGCGTCCAGCCGCATCCGCGCGGCGGAAAGACCGGAGGAAGCAATGGCGTTGAGGCTGGACATGGGGAAACTCCTTGAACCGTGGCGTGCCCGGCCATTGTCCGCCGCCGACGCGAAGTCGGCAAGCGTTCAGAAACCGCGCCTACGACGGCACTCCGTGGGCTTCGCGCAGGCACTGGGCAAATGCCTGTGCGGCCCGTGCGGGCTGGGGCGAGCGGCGCAGCACGCTGACGAACTCGCAGCGGTAGAAAAACAGCTCGGGCCGAATCGGGCGCATCTGCCCACGCCGCTCAAAGGCTTCTGCGTAGTGGTCTGGCAGAAAACCCAGATAGCGGCCTGAGAGGATCAGCGTGGCAATCGATTCCTGGTCGAAGCCCGTGGCCTTGCGCGGCAGGCGCTCGCGGTGGCCGAGCTCCATATTGGGCGAGTGGTAGC
The DNA here is from genome assembly GCA_049291355.1 of Giesbergeria sp. Classification (GTDB taxonomy): domain Bacteria; phylum Pseudomonadota; class Gammaproteobacteria; order Burkholderiales; family Burkholderiaceae_C; genus Simplicispira. The sequence continues at coordinate 6,113 of JBATPF010000390.1, read as the reverse complement.
CCAGGCCGGCAAAGGGCCAGGCGCGCAGCGCATCCCAATCGAGCGCTGCATGCTCGGCGGCAAACAGCGGGTGGCTCGCGCCTGCGTAAAGCCGCATGTCTTCGCCAAACAGCGTCTCATACACCAGGCTTTGCGAGCTGCGGTGCGTGGGGAGGATGCCCACCTGAAAGCGACCATCCATCAGCCCGCGCTCAATGGCCGGCATGCCGCCCACATGCAGATTCAGCGCCACGTCGGGCGCGCGATCCACAAATAGGGCGATTGCGGTATCGATGTGCGCTTGCGGGTTGCTGGCGGTTTTGTCAAACACCGCCACATCAAGCTGCCCACCCATGCGGTGGTGGATGTCGTCAATGCTGCTGCGAAACGCGTCCACGCCGGCCAGCAGGCGCAGCGTTTCGTCGTACACCCGCTGGCCTTCAAGCGTCAGTGCAAAGCCGGCCCGGCCACGTCGGCACAGCGTCAAACCGAGGCGGGTTTCCAGATCCTTCAGGTGGCGGCTGACCGTGCTGGTGCCGATGTTGAGTTCCAGCTCGGCGGCAGACAGGCCGCCGCACTCGACCACGCTCTTGAAGACCTGCAGCAAGCGCAGGTCCATATCGGCCAACTGCCCCAGCAGGGCGCGGGGTCGGGGCAGGCCCGAAGAGGTGGGCGGCTTTACTTGCATATATCCTCAAGTAAACAGTGATATTTGTTGATTCAAGAGATTAACACCTAGGGGAACAATCACCCACCGTTCCGTCCCACAGGAGACCGCCATGAGTTTTGTGCCTATCGACCAAGCCCTTGAAGCCGCACCGCGCATGGACGCCGCCTGGCTCGACGCGCACTGGATGCCGTTTACCGCCAACCGCAACTTCAAGGCCGCCCCGCGCATGGTCGCAAGCGCCAGCGGCGCCTACTACACCGACACCGACGGCCGCAAGATTTTTGACGGGCTCTCGGGCCTGTGGTGCACCGGCCTGGGCCATGGCCGGCGTGAAATTGCCGAAGCCGTCGGCAAGGCCGCGCTGAACCTGGACTACGCCCCGGCCTTCCAGTTCGGCCACCCGGCGTCGTTCGCGCTGGCCAACAAGATCAAGGAACTCACGCCTGACGGGCTGGACTACGTCTTCTTCACCGGCTCGGGCTCGGAATCTGCCGACACTTCGCTCAAGATGGCGCGCGCTTACTGGCGTGCCAAGGGGCAAGCGAGCAAGACGCGCCTGATCGGCCGCGAAAAGGGCTACCACGGCGTGAACTTCGGCGGCATTTCTGTGGGCGGCATTGGCGGCAACCGCAAGACCTTTGGCCAGGGCATCGAGGCGGACCATTTGCCCCACACCCAGCCGCCCGCCGGCACCTTCCAAAAAGGCATGGCCGAAGAAGGTGGGCGCGCGCTGGCGGACAAGCTGCTCGATGTGATCGCCCTGCACGACGCGAGCAACATCGCCGCCGTCATCGTCGAGCCCTTCTCGGGTTCGGCCGGCGTCGTCATCCCACCCAAAGGCTACCTCGAGCGCATTCGCGAGATCTGCACGCAGAACAACATCCTGCTGATTTTTGACGAAGTCATCACCGCGTTCGGCCGCTGCGGCACCTGGACGGGCTCGGAGGCCTTTGGTGTCACGCCGGACATCCTGAACTTCGCCAAACAGGTGACCAACGGCGCCCAACCGCTCGGCGGCGTGGTGGCCAGCAAAGACATTTACGACACCTTCATGGCACAGGGCGGGCCGGAGTACCTGGTGGAATTCCCCCACGGCTACACCTATTCGGCGCACCCGGTGGCCTGCGCTGCCGGCCTCGCCGCCCTCGAAATCCTGCAAAAAGAAGACATGCCCGGCCGCGTGAAGGCGCTGCTGCCGCAATTCGAGCAGGCGGTGCACAGCCTCAAGGGCGCCAAGCATGTCGCCGACATTCGCAACTACGGCCTGGCCGCAGGCTTCACCATTGCCGCGCTGCCGGGCGAGCCCGCACGCCGCCCGTATGAGATTGCCATGGCGTGCTGGAAGAAAGGCTTCTACGTGCGCTACGGCGGCGACACCATCCAGTTGGCACCGCCGTTCATTAGCGAGAAAGCCGAGATCGAGCGTCTGGTGAATGCGCTGGGGGATGCGCTGGCGGAGACGGCGTAGGGCTTGTCTCGCACGACGGTTTGCTATTTTATAAATAGCTGATGGCGTTTATGTAGTAAGCGCTAGAGGCCAATTTGGCTTGAAATTTTGGCCATGGTGCCGCAGTCTTTCCGCACTTGCGGCTTAGGCTGAAGCTGCGTCCCCGAAGTTTGCGCGCAAATGTGTTCCGCTTCACGACAACGATCGGGGCAGGCGGGCGCGCAAAACGCTCAGCCTACAATCGCTTGGCGCTCATGCGAGCGGCTGCGTCAAGCCAGTGACGGAACCCGGCGCGCTGCTGCTCGCCACCGCCGGAGTTCCCATGTCTGAAGCCCCCAAAATTCCCCCTGTCGACAAGCGCGCCCTGTTGCGCAAGGCTGCTCTCGAATACCACGAGTTTCCCAAGCCCGGCAAGATCGCCATCGCTTCGACCAAGCAGATGGTCAACCAGCTTGATTTGTCGCTGGCTTACTCGCCCGGCGTCGCCGCGCCCTGCGAAGAAATCGTCAAAGACCCGAACGCGGCCTTTCGCTACACCAGCCGGGGCAACCTGGTTGGCGTGATCACCAACGGCACGGCCGTGCTGGGCCTGGGCGATATCGGCCCGCTGGCCAGCAAACCCGTGATGGAAGGCAAGGCGGTCTTGTTCAAGAAGTTCTCGGGCATCGACGTGTTCGACATCGAGATCAACGAAAAAGACCCCGAAAAATTGGTCGAGATCATCGCCGCGCTGGAGCCTACGTTCGGCGGCATCAACCTGGAAGACATCAAGGCGCCTGATTGCTTTTATGTGGAGCGCAAGCTCCGCGAGCGCATGAACATTCCGGTGTTCCACGACGACCAGCACGGCACGGCCATTGTGGTCGGCGCGGCCATTTTGGGTGGCCTCAAGGTCGCGGGCAAGCGCCCGGAGGACGTCAAGCTGGTGACGTCCGGCGCCGGCGCTGCGGCTCTGGCCTGCCTGGGTCTGCTGGTCAAGCTGGGCGTGCGCCGCGAGAACATCTGGGTCACTGACCTTGCCGGTGTGGTGTACGAAGGACGCACAGAGCTGATGGACGAGGACAAGGCGCACTACGCGCAGCCCACCGACCAGCGCACGTTGGCGCAGGTCATCGTGGGCGCCGACGTGCTGCTGGGTCTTTCGGCCGGCGGCGTGGTCAAGCAGGACATGGTGCGCAGCATGGCGCCGCGCCCGCTGATCTTCGCCCTGGCCAACCCCAACCCCGAGATTTCACCCGAGGACGTCAAAGCCGTGCGCGACGACGCCATCATCGCCACCGGCCGCACGGACTACCCGAACCAGGTCAACAACGTCCTGTGCTTCCCCTACATCTTCCGTGGGGCGCTTGATTCGGGCGCCACCACCATCACGATGGAGATGGAAATCGCTGCCGTGCACGCCATCGTCGAGCTGGCGCAGGCCGAGCAGAGCGAAGTGGTGGCCGCGGCCTACGTGGGTGAGCCACTCGCCTTTGGGCCGGAGTACCTGATTCCCAAGCCTTTTGACCCACGGCTGATGATGAAGATCGCGCCGGCCGTGGCCCAGGCCGCAGCCGACAGCGGCGTGGCACTGCGCCCCATTGCCGACATGGACGCCTACCGCGACCATTTGCAGACCTTTGTGTACGCCTCGGGCACGACGATGAAGCCGATCTTCGCGTCTGCCAAGGCGGCCATTGCCAAACGGGTGGCGTATTCCGAGGGTGAGGAGGAGCGCGTGCTGCGCGCGGCACAGATCGTCGTGGACGAGCATATTGCGCGCCCCACGCTCATCGGCCGCCCGAAAGTCATTGCCCAGCGCATCGAAACCTTCGGCCTGCGCCTCGCGGAAGGGCGCGACTACGACGTCGTCAACGTCGAGCAGGACCACCGTTACCACGACTTCTGGCAGACCTACCACCGCATGACCGAGCGCAAGGGCGTCACGGTGCCGATTGCCAAGATTGAACTGCGCCGGCGCCTGACCTTGATCGGCAGCATGCTGTTGCACAAGGGCGAGGTGGACGGCCTCATTTGCGGGACCTGGGGCAACACCACGCACCACCTGAGTTATATCGACCAGGTCATCGGCAAGCGTGCTGGCGTGACCACCTATGCCTGCATGAATGGACTGCTGCTGCCCGATCGCCAGGTGTTCCTCGTCGACACGCACGTCAACTACGACCCGACGGCGGCGCAACTGGCGGAAATCACGGTCATGGCCGCCGAGGAAATGCTGCGCTTTGGCATCAAGCCCAAGGCGGCGCTGTTGTCGCACTCGAACTTTGGCAGCAGCAACCAACCCAGCGCCGTGAAGATGCGTGACACGCTGGAGTTGCTGCGCGTACAGGCGCCTTGGCTGGAAGTCGATGGCGAGATGCATGGCGATGTTGCGCTCAGTGGCAGCGCGCGCGCTGCACTCATGCCGCACAGCAGCCTCATCGGCGACGCGAACCTGCTGGTTCTGCCCAACATCGATGCGGCCAACATCTCGTACAACCTGCTGAAGACCGCTGCCGGCGGCAATATCGCCATTGGGCCGGTGCTGCTCGGCGCGGCCCAACCAGTCTGTGTGCTCACGGCCAGCGCGACTGTGCGCCGCATCGTCAACATGACGGCACTGACCGTCGTTGACGCCAACGTGCAACGCTGAAATCGCCGGGGGTCGACCCGACGAAGTGAGCGTCCGCTAACAAAAGGTATTCCCTTGAATTTGCCCATATTTTGGGCAAATGCTTGCATTCGTGTGGGGATTCCGTCACACTAGCGCCTTGAAATTTCGGGTTAACCCGTAGTTTCCGAAAGGTGTAGTCGTGATGTTTGCTGACGCTGCGGCCTGGACGCGCAAAGCCGGTTTTTCCTTCGTTCTGGGCGCGACGCTTGCACTGTCGTCGCTGGGTTTGCAGGCGCGGCAAAGTGCTACCGACGCAGGGTCCGCCGTGATTGCGCGGGCCGAGTTGCCCTTGCAGGGGCAGCAAACCCATGCGTTGATTCTTGCCGGCGGCCCGTTTCTTTATGAGAAGGACGGCGTCGTTTTTGGTAACCGTGAACGTTTGCTTCCGCCGTCAAAACGCGGCTACTACCGCGAATACACCGTCAGAACCCCAGGGGTGCGCCACCGAGGCCCCAAACGCATTGTCTGTGGCGGCCCGCCGCAACAGCCCGAGGCTTGCTACTACACGGCTGACCATTACGCCAGTTTTCGCAGGATCGTTGATTGAGCCTGCAGACAACCGATTTTTAGACTTGAATAGAAAGAGACGCGGAGATGGACACGCCACTTCGTAAAGACCAGGATGTTCCCTTGCGCGGCATACGCGCCAATATCGTGCAATCCATCCGCGCATTTCGCGTGCAGGATTTGCAGGATGCGGCCACTGCGCTGGGACACCACTTCCTTTACGCCAACCTCGCCCACGCACAGACCAAACAGGATGTGCTGGATCTGATTGCACAGCAGTTCACCTTTCCGGCGCACTTCGGAAAGAACTTTGACGCGCTGTCGGACTGCCTGACGGACCCGCTGCACAAGTCGGGTCCGCAACCCGGCTTTATCCTCGTGCTTGAGCAGATTCCCGCTACGGCCAAGTTCGATAAGGAAGCGCGCGAGCAGCTGATCGACGTGTTCCGTGACGCTGCGGATTTCTGGGGAGAGCGAAAGATACCGTTCCGCTGTTTCTATTCTTTTCTGTAGCCCGTTCTGCAACCAACAGCCAGGCAGAACGGGCGAACGGGGCTAGCGAAGCACCGCATGCGGTGCTGGGAATCGAGGTCGGTGCGGAGCCGCCAGAGAAAATGCTTACCGACAAACTGGTAGATATCTCACCCTTGGCGCTGCGCATGAGCAGCCCCTTCAATTCGGGTTACTGGCTCAACGCCGCCTGAATCTAGGAGGCTGTCGGACTTGGAGCGTCGAAAGCGAAAATTGGCCCCAGCGAGGACAGTTTTTGCCGGATTTGCAGCCCCATAGCCCAGCTATGGGGCAAAAAGACGGTGTTCTCGAAGAGCGGCGAAGCCAAAAATGGACCTCTGCGGCCG
>JBATPF010000389.1:0-1579 GCA_049291355.1 Giesbergeria sp. | reverse complement strand
GATCTGACTGGTTCATTCGCTGTCAGCAAAGCAGACAGAGGCTGATCGGCGGCCCAAGCGCGGCGGCCCCCATCAGGGACGCCGCGCTTTTGCCCCTACGCCGAACGCGCGGGACGCTCCGCTCGCGCAAACGCGCCGGTCAGGGCTGACAGCTCTTTCTGATCGACCCGGCCATCGCCGTTCCCCCTTGCATCCAAGAGTCCCAGCAAAACCTGGGACAAAGCGTCGCCAGTGCGATCACTCGCCGCGCGCGCCAGGCCTTTTTGGAATTCCTCTTGCGAGATGCTGCCGTTTTGATCGATGTCGAAGCGGCTTGCCAATTGCTGGGTTTGCTGCTCGGTTGCACCAAAGCCCACCAGCAGAGCCTGGAAATCCTGCCGCGACACCGTGCCCTGCCCCTCCACGCCCGACGGCGATTGGGCCGATCGCCCCACGCGCCGCGTAAGCGCGCTGGCCGATTCTGCCCCGAGCGCCCCCTGGCCCGCCAATCCCCGTGCCTCGGGACTCCAGCGCACCAGAGCCGCCGGCCCGGCATCAGCCGCCTCCCCGTTGCGCTGCGGCGGCGCCGCCGCCTTGCCCGTGCCGCTCTGCGAGGCGTTGAATAGCAAAGACGCCAGGGATGCCAGTCCGGAAATGAGGGGGGTCATGCAATGAACTCCTGATGGCAGAAAGCCAATGGCTGCGGCCAAACCGCCGCAGTTCAGACCTTAGTCGCCTGGGCGCACCGTGGTGCCCGAATAAGCGGGCCCCTTGCTGGTCGATTCTCGGCGTCGGTGCATCTGCACAGAGAAAATACCAAGGAAATTGGCTTCTAGCGCTTATCCGACATGCCTTTAACGCTCTCTTTTAAATAGCATTCGATGGCAATAGATGTTCTTGTTTTGCCGCCACCGCGCTGCGCACGAACTCCCAGGTGGCCTGCATGCGCGAGACATGCTTGTTTTCTTCGGGCATTGACATCCAGAAGGTGCGGACAAAGCGGGCGGCGGCCGGCAACACAGGTCGCAAGCTGGGGTCCTGTGCCGCAACAAACGCCGGCAGAACCCCCAGCCCCGCTCCGGCGCGCACGGCCTCGTACTGGGCCAATACACTGGTGCTGCGCAGCGAAAAATGCGCCGGGCGGTGCAGTTCGTCGAGGATTTGCAGCTCCTTGGTGAACAGCAGATCGTCCACATAGCTGACAAAGCTGTGCCCCGCCAGATCGGCCGGGCTGCGAATGGGCGGGTGCGCCGCCAGGTAGTCGGGTGCGCCGTAGAGCTGCAGCACGTAATCGGTCAGCTTGACCACCAGCACCGCGCCGCGCGCCGGGCGCTCCAGCGAAATCACAATATCGGCTTCGCGGCGCGACAAGTGCACCAGGCGCGGCAAAGCCAGCAAGTCAATCACCAGACCGGGGTGCTCCGACGCAAACTGCGCCAGCTGCGGCGCCAGCACCAGGTTGCCAAAGCCTTCGGTGGCGCCAATGCGCACCGCGCCGTGCAAGCCTTGGCGTACGCCGGGCGCGGCGTGCTCCACCGCCAGAAACGCCGCCTCCATGCCTTCGACCTGAGGCAGCAGGCCGCGTCCGGCCTCGCTGAGC
>JBATPF010000388.1:0-3614 GCA_049291355.1 Giesbergeria sp. | reverse complement strand
CCAACGAATCCACCGTGGCGGGCTACGTGAACTTCATGCAGCGCGCGGTGGCCGGCAAGAACGTGGGCGACCTGCGCGCCGACTACGCCGGCCTGCTGGCCCTCGCGCCCGACGCAGCCGCGCTCCTGGCCGAACTGCAGCGGGTGCTGGCCGGGGGCCAGTTGGCGCCAGCAACGCTGGCTACTGTGGTCGCCGCCGTGAATTCCATGCCTGCCAAAACCAGCGTCGATCTGCAAAACCGCGTCTACGCCGCACTGACGCTGGTACTGGCCGCGCCCGAATACCTGGTCCAGAAATGAAAACCACCCTACCCTTCACCTGCCAATCTGGCCCCGAGAGTGCATCGCGCCGGGTTTTTTTGCGCCGTGGCAGTGCCTTGACGCTCGCCGCCAGCGCCGCTCCCTGGGCGCTGGCACTGTCGTCCATCGCTGACGCGGCTGCGCAGAGCGCCAGCGACTACAAGGCACTGGTCTGCGTGTTTCTGCAAGGCGGCAACGACCACTGGAACACCCTGGTGCCCTATGACGCCGCGCACCACGCGCTGTATCAAGGGCTGCGCGGCAACATCGCCTATGGGCGAGAGTCTCTGGCCCCCTGCGTGCTGCGCCCCACTGTGGCGCCCACCGATGGGCGGGAATTCGCCCTGGCGCCCGCACTTTCCAGCGGCTTGCTTGGCTTGTTTGGCGCGGGGCGCCTCGCGGTGCTGCACAACGTGGGCACACTGACCCAGCCCACCAGCAAAGCGGAGTACCTGGCGCGCTCGGTGCCGCTGCCGCCCAAACTGTTCTCGCACAACGACCAGCAGTCGTATTGGCAGGCATCGTCGGCCGAGGGCGCGGTGCGCGGTTGGGGCGGACGCCTGGGCGACCTGGCAATTGCGGGCAACGGCATCTCCACATTCACCTGCATCAATGTGTCTGGCAACGCCGTGTTCCTCTCGGGCGACACCGCCGTGCCCTACCAGGTGACGACCAGCGGCCCGGTGCCGGTCAATGGCATCCAGAGCGCGCTCTTCGGCTCAGCCGCAGCGTCGCAGGCCCTGCGCCAACTGATGACGGCGCCCTCGTCCCACTGGCTGGCGAACGAACACGCGCGCATCGCCCAGCGCAGCATTGAGTCGGGCGAACTGCTGGGCAGCGCTCTCGCGGCCAACCCGGCGCCCGCAGGTTTTCCGGCGGGCAACCGACTGGCCGACCAGTTGGCGCTGGTGGCGCGCATGATTGCGGCGCGCCAGACGCTCGCCGCCAAACGCCAGGTATTTTTTGTATCGATTGGCGGCTTTGACACCCACGACAACGAATTGGCCGTGCACCCCGGTCTGATGGGCCAGGTGGGCGATGCCATGGCGGCGTTCTACCGCGCCACCGAGGCGCTGGGCATTGCCGGGCAAGTAACCACCTTCACCGCGTCGGACTTCGGCCGAACGCTGGTGAGCAACAACGATGGCTCGGACCACGGCTGGGGTGCATCGCATTTCGTGCTCGGCGGCGCGGTGCAAGGCGGGCGCTTCGTCGGCCCTGCCCCTTTGCCCGCCAACAACGGCCCCGACGACGTGGGCCAGGGGCGGCTGCTGCCGGCCCTGGCAGTCGAGCAGTACGCCGGCACCCTGGCGCGCTGGTTCGGGGTCTCGGCCTCGGATCTGCCGCTGGTGCTGCCCCGGCTGCGCAATTTCAGCGAGCAAGACCTGGGGTTCATGGGCGCTTAAGCGCAGCGGCAGCGCGGAATGAGGGGTGGCGCCACAATGGCAGCCCTCTCTTGATCGACTGCCGCCATGACCGCCCTGCTTCTCTTCGTCCACCTGATCGGCATCGTCTTCTGGGTGGGCGGCATGGCGTTCGCGCATTTCTGCCTGCGCCCGGCCCTGCCCCTGCTGGCACCGCCGGAGCGGCTGCGCTTGATGCACGCCGTGCTGACGCGCTTCTTGAATGGGGTGCTGGCCGCCGCGCTGATGACGCTGGCGAGCGGGCTCGGCATCATGTTCCTGGCGGCGCGCGCGGGTGCGGCCATGCCCTGGAGCTGGCATGCCATGGCGGCCATCGGCCTGGCGATGATCGCCGTCTTTGCTTTCGTGCGATTGGGGCCTTATGCGCGCCTGGCGCGCGCCGTGGCGGCTGCGGACTGGCCTGCGGGCGCTGCGGCGCTGGCGAGCGTGCGCAAGGGCGTGGTTGTCAACCTGGCCCTCGGCGTGCTGGTGGTGGCGATCGCGGTGCTCAAGCCCTGAAATTTCGATAGAAATTGGCATCCAGCGCTTACTCAGTAAGCATTAACAGCTATATTTTCAATAGCAATCTCCTGCGCCACCTGTTGACCGGCGGGCTTCGCCATGCCGTCTGCGTGAAGCGGCACAGCGCTCAATGCACTTTCTTTTCGGCATTGCTCTTGCGCCCTGCTGCGGCCTTGCGCTTTTGTCTGTCCTCAAGCCGATGGTGTCAAAACGTATTTTTCATTGAACCGTCATCGTTGTGGCTCAAAAATACGCCAAACAAAAAGGAGCTTGCTCATGCCGATGGAACTGCTGCGAGAACTGGCACAGATGCCCCTGCCCTGCACACTGAGCGACGAGCGGGACATTGATCGTTTGCGCGTTTTGCGTGCGGCCGGCTACATCGCCGCCATGCTGCCCATGCCGGGGTCGCAAAGCCGGTTGGGGCGCGTACTGGCCATCACAGCGGAGGGCCGCGAGGCGCTTTTGCTTGATGTGCCGGACTCGATTGCCCCTGGTTTTGCGAGACATGCTGATGGCCTCAACGAACGTCAGCCTGTCCAAACGGCGTAGCCCCAGCACGCGCACCCCCAGCGCCGCCGTTCGCCGCAGGGCCCTGCACGGCCCGATGCAAAACCTGGAACACCAAAGGGTTTTAAATAATTGCTTGAACAATAGTTGTCTGGTCAAGTAAATTCTCGGGCATGGATTTTCCCAAGACCTCTCTGGGCGACACCGCCCAGGCTGCAAGGCCGCTCACGCCTGCGTTGGACGCGCGCGCAGAGCCGACCCAGCCGGCCCAACCCATCACACCCGCACCGTTCTACACGGCCGCAACGCTGGCGCCCGAAGACAGCGTGGGCTATCTGCTGCGCAGCGTGCTGTCATCGATTCGCGGCGCCGCTGACGCGCAGTTGCAGGGCCGTGGGCTGACCTTCGCTCAATGCCTGCCGCTGTACAAAATATCGCACTGCAAGGACACCACACTGGCCGCCCTGGCGCGCAACCTTGAAGCCGACCCGGCCACGGTGACCCGCCTGCTCGATCGCCTCGAGACCAAAGAATTGGTCGTGCGCGAGCGCTCAACCAGCGACCGCCGGGTGGTCCATGTGCGCGCCACGCCGCTCGGTGCAGCCATGGCGCAGGAACTCACTCCGGTGCTGGCCGATACCCTCAATGCCCATCTGGCCGGTTTTTCGACCGACGAATGGCAGCAGTTGCTGGTGCTGCTGCGCCGCATGCTCGCCAATGGCGACGCGCTGCGCCAACCCGGCATTTCCAGCTGAACTTTTTCTCTCCTTCCAACGCCATGCCTGACACCCTGCGGCCGCACCAGCGCGCCATTCCTCTCGCCGTGCGTGTGCTGGCGCTTGCCGGCGCCAGCCTGCTGGCCGCTTGCGCCCAACCCGGC
>JBATPF010000387.1:0-1540 GCA_049291355.1 Giesbergeria sp. | reverse complement strand
TGGCATTGCGCTCGTTGCGCGAATACTGGCTCATGCCGTTGGTCACCACGCGGCCGGGTTCGCTCGTCGCCGCGACCACCGTGCCGCCGGGGCACATGCAAAAACTGTAGGCGTCGCGCCCGTTGGCAGCGTGGTGCACCAGCTTGTAGTCGGCAGCGCCCAGCAGCGGGTGGCCGGCGTGTCGGCCCCAGCGTGCGCGGTCGATCAGGCCCTGGGGGTGCTCAACGCGAAAGCCGACGGAAAACGGCTTGGCCTCCATCGCCACGCCGCGCCCGTACAGCATGGCGAAAGTGTCGCGCGCGCTGTGGCCCAGGGCCAGCACCACCTGCGAGCTCAACAGTTCATGCGTCTCACCGCTCTCCTGGTCGAGCACCTGCACACCGCGCAGCGCTCGTGCCCCTGCGCGCTCGTCCAGCAACAGGTCCGTCACACGCTGGCCGAAACGCACCTCGCCGCCCAGGGCGATGATTTGGGCGCGCAGGTTTTCCACCACTTTCACCAGCTTGAAGGTGCCGATGTGCGGGTGGGCCGCGGTCAGAATTTCCTCGGGCGCGCCGGCCTGCACAAACTCCTGCATGACCTTGCGCCCCAGGTGGCGGGGGTCTTTGATCTGGCTGTAGAGCTTGCCATCCGAGAACGTGCCAGCGCCGCCCTCGCCAAACTGCACGTTGCTCTCGGGGTGCAGTTCGCGCTTGCGCCACAGCGCCCAGGTGTCCTGTGTGCGCTCGCGCACCGCTTTGCCGCGCTCCAGCACGATGGGCTTGAACCCCATTTGCGCCAGCACCAGCGCAGCAAAGATGCCGCAGGGGCCAAAGCCCACCACCACCGGACGGTCCGCCAGCGTGGCCGGCGCCCGACCGACGGGCCGCCAGGCCATGTCGGGCGTAGCCTGGATGTGCGGGTCGCCGGCATGGCGCTCCAGCAGCGCGCGCTCCTGAGCGCTGTCGGCCAGTTCCAGGTCCACGATGTAGACTGCCAGGAGCTCCCGTTTGCGGGCGTCGAAACTGCGCTTGAAGACCTGCAGCGCAGCGATGTCGGCATCGGCCAGGCCCAGCGCCTGGGCGGCGTGGGTGCGCAGGGCGTCCAGCGGGTGGGTGTCGGGCTCGGACGGAAGCGCGGACAGCGGCAGGCGGATTTCGGAGAGGCGGATCATGGGCGCGGCCCGTAGCGATCGGGCAGGTGCAGCAGGGGCCGCATGATACGGCGGCGCCGGCTCTCCCGCCAGTGGACAGCGAAAAAATATCAAATTTGATAGCTATCAGCGCTTTACCAATAAGCGCTAGAGGCCTATTTTGTTGGTTTTTTTCCGCGCAGCAACAGCTCGGCCGCAGCAAGCGCCAGCGCCGCCAGCACCAGGGGCACAAAGTAGTACAGCGCCCGGTAGGCGAGCAGCGCGGCCAGCACGTCGGTCTTGGACAGCGCGTCGGTCGCCAGCAGCGCCACGCCCACCGATTCCAGTACGCCCAGGCCGGCGGGCACGCGCAGCACCAGCCCGGCCACCGCGCCCAGCATCACGGTGGCGATGGCCGCCGGGTAGGCC
>JBATPF010000386.1:0-2115 GCA_049291355.1 Giesbergeria sp. | reverse complement strand
GCTGGCAGCCGTGCGCAGCGCCGCCGCCACCACTTCCACGCTGCGCCCGTCCAGCGCGTCTTTGTTGACTGCGTAGCGGCCATCGGCAGAGACGGACACGATCACCTCCTTGGGCCGGTCGCGCATCTGTTCGGCATCGGCCACCGGCAGCGTCAATTGCAACTGCGTGAACTTGCTGTAGGTGGTGGTCAGCATCAGAAAGATGAGGATCACCAGCAGCACGTCGATGAACGGAATCAGGTTGATCTCGGGCTCGTCCCGATCGCGCGAGCGAAAGTTCATGGGCGCTGTCTCTTTCTAAGTCGCCGTTCCAACGGATCCGCGCTCACTTCTGCATCCGCAGCAGGTGGCGCACGAACTGCTCGGCCGAGAGTTCCAGGGTGAGCAAATAAGCGTCCACCCGGGCGCGGAAGTAGCGCCAGAAGATCAGCGAGGGAATCGCGACGATCAGGCCAAACGCCGTGTTGTACAAAGCCACCGAAATGCCGTGCGCCAACAGCGCCGGATTGCCGGTGCCCACGGCGCCTGAGCTCTGCGAGCCAAAAATCTCGATCATGCCGATCACGGTGCCCAGCAGGCCCAGCAGCGGCGCCGCCGAAGCAATGGTGGCAAGGGCGCTGAGCGACTTTTCCAGCCGGTGCGCCACACGCCGCCCCATGCCCTCCATCGCGGCGCGCAGGTCGGCCTCGCTGCAGCGCGGATTGTTGTTGAGCGCCCGAAGGCCCGCCGCCAGCACCTCGCCCTGCGCGGAGTTCTGCGCCAATTGCGCCACCACGTCGGGGCCGGGGAGGGTGACGGACGACACCGAGATGGCCTCGTCCAGCAATTTGGGTGGGGCAATGCGCGCCGTCTTGAGGGCGATGAAACGCTCGATGACGAGCGCCAATGCCAGCACCGAGCAGGCAACCAGGGGCCAGATGGGCCAGCCTGCGGCTTGTATGATGGACAGCAATTCTCTCTCCGCACGGATTTGGGCAAGCGGGCATTATGGACCAGCTTTTTTGCCGGTCCGGGTCGTTTTGCTGCCCAAGCAAGCCCCGCTTGTTCACCCACAGAAGTTGTGGATAACTTTGTGGATAAGCCCGCCTCCATGGTCCGCAAAACGGCACCACAAGGTCAATGCAACACATTGATGATTTTTTGGGCAGATAAAAATCGAATGAAATCAATGGCTTGCATGTACTTCTGCGGCGTTCCCGGGTTTTTGGCAAAAATTTGTTACCTGGCTCCCGCTCGCCGTCCGCTGTGGAGTACTGCAGCGCAGCAAGTCGGCGAACACCGCATCCACACTCGGTTTCGCGCTCATGTTTGAGAGAACGCCTGGCGCCGGGGCAGAGCGCATCTGGGATGTGGGTGCCTTGTGCCACGCCGTGGGCGACGCGCTGGCGGCGCGCTTCAACCCGGTGGCGGTGCGCGGCGAAATATCCGGGTTCTCGCGCGCGTCCAGCGGCCACTGCTATTTTTCGATCAAGGATGCAGGCGGCCAGATCCGCTGCGCCATGTTCCGCCGCGCCGCCAGCCTGCTTGACTTCAGCCCACGCGACGGCGACAGCGTCGAGTTGCGTGGGCGCCTGGGTGTCTACGAGCAGCGCGGCGATTTGCAGTTGGTGGTGGAGCATCTGCAGCGCGCCGGCCAGGGTGCCTTGTTCGAGCAGTTTTTGCGGCTCAAGGAGCGCCTGGAGGCCGAAGGCCTGTTTGACGCAGCGCGCAAGCGGGCGCTGCCCATCGCGCCGCGCGGTATCGGCCTGGTCACCTCGCCCGGCGCCGCCGCCTTGCACGACGTGGTCACGGCCTTGCGGCGGCGCGTACCCCACATTCCGGTGCTGCTGGTGCCCGCGCCCGTGCAGGGCGCACAGGCCCCGGGCGCGCTGGTGCGTGCGCTTGAGCAGCTCTACGCCCTGGCCAAGGCGCCCCCGGCCAAAGGAGTGCCTCCCATCGATGTCATCGTGCTGGTGCGCGGCGGCGGCTCGCTGGAAGATCTCTGGGCCTTCAACGACGAAACCCTGGCACGCACGGTGCGGGACAGCCCGGTGCCGGTGATCGTCGGCGTCGGCCATGAGACTGACTTCACCATTGCCGATTTCGTTGCCGACCTGCGCGCGCCCACGCCCACGG
>JBATPF010000385.1:0-6181 GCA_049291355.1 Giesbergeria sp. | reverse complement strand
GTTGGCGGTGATGGCGTGGGCGATGTGCTGCATCATCACCGTCTTGCCGCTCTTGGGTGGCGCGACGATCAGTGCGCGCTGGCCACGGCCGATGGGCGCGATGATGTCGATGATGCGGCCAGTGATGTTCTCTTCGCTCTTGACGTCGCGCTCCAGGCGCATCTGTTCCTTGGGGAACAGCGGCGTCAGGTTCTCGAACATCACCTTGTGCTTGTTTTGCTCAGGTGGGCCGTCGTTGACCTTGTCGAGCTTGGTCAGGGCAAAGTAGCGCTCGCCGTCCTTGGGCGTGCGTACCTCGCCTTCGATCATGTCGCCGGTGTGCAGGTTGAAGCGCCTCACCTGGCTGGGCGAAATGTAGATGTCGTCGGTGCTGGCGGTGTAGCTCGTGTCCGGGCTGCGCAGGAAGCCGAATCCGTCGGGCAGGATTTCGAGCACGCCATCGGCAAACACCTGCTCGCCGGCCTTCGCGCGCTTCTTGATGATCGCGAACATCAGCTCCTGCTTGCGCATGCGGCCGCCGTTTTCGATTTCAAGCTCTTCGGCCTGCTTGAGGACTTCGGACACGTGCAGTGCCTTGAGTTCGTTAAGGTGCATGGAGAAACTCCTGAGCGGAGTGGTATGAATCAGGGGGAGAGGCTGGATGCCAGGAGAGCCGCGGAACGCGGGCTTGGCACGTCTGAAGTTGCTCGAACCGATCGCATGGGTTTGCGACGCAGTGAGCAGAAAAGATTATGACAGGAAAAAAATGGGCCGGATGCGGGGGATCGGCATGGACATCTAGGTCAACAAATTAGGCGCGTTGCGTGCAGCCATTGGGGCAGGACTGCACGCGCGGGAAAATCAGGCGAGTTGTTGCTCGATAAAGGCGGTGAGTTGCGCCTTGCTCATGGCGCCCACCTTGGTCGCGGCAAGCTCACCGTTCTTGAACAGCATCAGCGTGGGAATGCCACGGATGCCGTAGCGTGCAGGCACTTCGCGGTTGTCGTCCACGTTCATCTTGGCCACTTGCAGCTTGCCTTGGTGGCTGGCGGCCACTTCATCAAGAATGGGGGCAATCATCTTGCAGGGGCCGCACCATTCGGCCCAATAGTCCACCAGAACGGGGGTGGACGATTTGAGTACGTCGGCCTCGAAGCTGGCGTCGGAAAGATGTTTGATGAGGTCGCTGGCCATGCTTTTCCTTTGACGGGTGCGAAAGAGATAGAGTCCATTCATTGTGACAGAAACCACTGCACACTTGCCCGCGACGGTAGCGAAATGCGCTATCACAGTCATAGCGAAATACGATATGGAAGGATCTCGAAATTGCAGCAAGGCCTGAATGATTCGGTGCATTCGCACGATACCGTCGTCATCGGCGGCGGCCCGGCCGGCCTGATGGCGGCCCAGCAACTCGCCGCTGCGGGGCGCCAGGTGCATGTGTACGACGCCATGCCCTCGGTGGGGCGCAAATTCCTTCTGGCCGGAAGGGGTGGGCTCAACCTTACCCATTCCGAGCCCGCCGACGTGTTCCTGAGCCGCTATGGTGCGCGCGCCCCCTGGGTGGCGCCCTGGCTGGCGCGCTTCGGTGCGGACCAGGTGCGTGCCTGGGCGCAAGCCTTGGGGATTGACACGTTTGTGGGCACCTCGGGGCGGGTGTTTCCAGCGGAAATGAAGGCCGCGCCGCTGCTTCGCGCCTGGCTGGTACGTCTACGCGCTGCAGGGGTGCAGTTCCATATGCGCCAGCGCTGGCATGGCTGGGCCGACGATGGCACGCTGCTGTTTCAAGGCCCTGCGGGGGCCTACCGCGTCGCAGCGGGTGTGACGGTGCTGGCGCTGGGTGGGGCCAGCTGGCCACAGCTGGGTTCCGACGGCGCTTGGGTAGAGGCTTTGGCGGCTGATGGCACCCGCGTACAGCCGTTGGCTCCTGCCAACTGCGGTTTCGACGTTGTAGGGGGCCAGGGCTTGCGTGGCGAGAGCCGGCGGGAGTTCCTCAAGGAGCTGTTCGGTCAGGGCGGGGCGTCGCCCAGCGGCTGGACGCCGCACTTTGTCGAGCGGTACGCAGGCGCTGCGCTCAAGTCGGTGGCTTTGCGCTTTACCGATGCGGTGGGGGCGAGCTTCTCCCGGCGCGGCGAGTTCGTGGTCACGGCGACTGGAGTGGAAGGCAGTCTCATTTACGCCGTTTCGGCCCTGGTTCGCGAGGAAATCGCTCGGAACCACAGCGCCACAGTGCATCTTGATCTGCTGCCGGACCACAGCGCAGAACGGGTATTGAGCGAGACCGCCCATCCGCGCGGTGCGCGCTCGTTGTCGAGCCATCTCAAGAGCCGCTTGGGTCTGGGCGGCGTGAAGATGGGTTTGCTGCACGAGGTGCTTAGCAAGGAGCAAATGGCTGACCCGGCGTTGCTGGCCGCTGCGATCAAGGAGCTGCCGCTGGTGCTGTGTGCCGCGCGTCCGGTGGCCGAAGCCATCAGCACGGCGGGTGGCGTGGCGCTGGAAGACCTGAACGAGCATTTGATGCTGACGCGCCGTCCGGGCGTGTTCTGTTGCGGCGAGATGCTCGATTGGGAGGCACCGACGGGAGGCTACCTGCTCACTGCCTGCATTGCCAGCGGCAGGGTGGCAGGAGAGGGTGCGGCGCTGTGGCTCGGCGTTGGCGCAAATGCATCGATCTGACACGCATATTGCAGCCAAATGCATGGGGCTGTTTTAAACTGTTTCTTTAGCAATCTATCTTCAGGCTGTTCTCTTGCGCATCTTTGCCACCGTAGTGTTTTCTGATCTGTCGGGAAGCACGGCCCTCTATGAGTCCCTTGGCAACGAGCGCGCTTCACAGGCCGTTACGCGCCTGACGCGCTGGATGGGAGATGTCGTGGTCGGCCATGGCGGCCGCGTGGTGAAGGAGCTGGGCGATGGCGTGCTGAGCGTTTTCACCGACGCTCACGCCGCAGTCCATGCCGCTGCCGATTTGCAGCGTGACCACCAGCTCACGCTGGCGCGCTGGGCGGAACCGATGCGCATGGCGATACGGATTGGCGTCGCCACCGGTGAAGTGGTGGAACTCGAAGGTGACACCTATGGCGACGCTGTCAACGTCGCCTCGCGTCTGTGCGAGCGGGCGGGTGCCAGCGAGATTTGGGTCACAGACGCCACGGCCGTGGACGCTGGTGTCGTGCCGCGTGTGCATTTTCGGCGGCTGGGGATGTTTGACATCCGGGGCAAGTCCGAGTCGCAGGTGGTCTACCAGGCAGATTGGCGCGACGACCAGCCCCAGGAGGCGTTGACGCAGCACGCACTGCTGCCGAGCGTGCTCGCCCCGCTCGACAATGTGCTGGGCACGGTGGAGCTGGCGTGGACAGACGAGAAGCGCGTGTTCAACTCGGACGAGGTCCCCGTACATGTGGGGCGTTCGCCCGAGGCCGATTGCTTTGTCCATGATCCGCGCGTCTCGCGCATGCATGCGCGCATCGACTGGCGGCAGGGGGTGTTCACGCTGACCGATCTGAGCAGCTTTGGCAGCTGGGTTCGCTTTGACGGCAGCGACGCTGAGGTACGACTGCGGCGCGACGCCTGCATCCTTCACGGTAGCGGCACCATTTCCTTGGGCATTGCCTTCGGGCCCGGTGCTCCCGTGCTGAAGTTTCATGTTACCGGCAGCAGCATGAAGTTGAGCTAAAAATGTCTGCTAGCGCTTATTTGATAAGCACTAGTAGCTATCTATTTAGTAGCAATTGGAGGGCCACGACGCGCACTGGCGTGTGCCCTTCAACTGCGGCCTGCCAACCGCAGGGTGTGCTCTGTGTTTGCTCAGTGCGCCTTGGGTGGCGCGTATTTGCCGAGTTCCATTTTGGCGATCGAGGCGCGGTGCACTTCGTCCGGGCCGTCGGCAAAACGCAGCGTGCGCGCCTGCGCGTAGGAAAACGCCAGCGGAAAATCATTGCTCACGCCACCGCCGCCGTGGGCCTGGATCGCCCAATCGATGACTTCGCAGGCCATGGTGGGGGCGACAACCTTGATCATCGCGATCTCCGTCTTGGCCACCTTGTTGCCGGCCACGTCCATCATCCAGGCGGCCTTGAGGGTGAGCAGGCGTGCCATGTCGATCTTGCAGCGTGCTTCGGCGATGCGCTCTTGGGTCACGCCTTGCTGGGCCACGGTCTTTCCAAAAGCGACGCGCGACATCGAGCGCTTGCACATCAGCTCCAGCGCACGCTCGGCCAACCCAATCAGGCGCATGCAATGGTGAATACGCCCCGGGCCCAGGCGCCCTTGTGCGATCTCGAAGCCGCGGCCTTCGCCCAGCAGAATGTTGGAGGCGGGCACACGCACGTTTTCAAACAGCACTTCGGCGTGGCCGTGCGGTGCGTCGTCGTAGCCAAACACGTTAAGCGCTCGCACGATCTTCACCCCCGCAGTGTCGGCGGGAACCAGAATCATGCTCTGCTGCGAATGGCGCGGCGCTTGCGGATCGGTCTTGCCCATGGTGATGAACACGGAGCAGCGCGGGTCATTGGCGCCCGAAGTCCACCATTTGCGACCATTGATGACGTATTCGTCCCCCTGGCGTTCGATGCGGGTTTCAATGTTGGTGGCGTCGCTCGACGCGACGTCTGGCTCGGTCATGGCAAAGGCCGATCGGATCTTGCCCTCCAGCAGGGGCTTGAGCCAGCGCGCCTTGTTGGCATCGTCGCCGTAGCGGGCGATGGTTTCCATGTTGCCGGTGTCGGGCGCCGAGCAATTGAAGACTTCGCTCGACCACAGCACACGCCCCATGATTTCGGCCAGGGGTGCGTACTCCTGGTTGGTCAGGCCTGCGCCCTGGTAGCCAGAAGCTTCGGCCGTGTCGACAGGCAGAAACAAATTCCACAGCCCGGCCGCCTGCGCCTTGGGCTTGAGTTGTTCAATCGTCTCCAGCGGTGTCCAGCGTTTGCCGGCGGCCGTGTTGGCGGCCAGTTCAGCCGTGTAGGCGGCCTCGGCGGGATAGATGTGGTCATCCATGAACTGGAGCAGCCGGGCCTGCAAGTCCTTGGTTTTGGGTGAGTAGTCAAAGTCCATGGGATCTCCTTCAAAAACAGGGGTACGGTGGCGAGTCAGGAGGTCTGGGCAAAGCCCCAGGCCATTTCCGCGAGCGGCCGCGCACCGGCGGCCGAGGCCTTGGCCTGGGCGCTTGAGGCCGTGCCCGCTTCGACGCGCTTGGCAATGCCTTGCAGGATCGCTGCCAGCCGAAACAGGTTGTAGGCCAGATAGAAATTCCAGTCGCGCGCCAACTCGTCGGGCGTGGCAAGACCCGTACGCTCGCAGTAGCGCCGGATGTACTCGGCCTCGGTGGGAATGCCCAGCGCCTGGTGGTCCAGCCCCCCAATGCCGCGAAACATTCCCGGGGGAATGTGCCAGGCCATGCAGTGGTAGCTGAAGTCGGCCAGCGGATGGCCGAGTGTGGAAAGCTCCCAGTCCAATACGGCAATTGCGCGCGGCTCGCTGGGGTGGAACATGAGGTTGTCGAGCCGGAAGTCACCGTGCACGATGGAGGTTCGGCTTTCGTCACGGGCGCCAGCAGGAATGTGTGCTGGCAGCCATTCCATCAGCCGGTCCATCTCGGCAATGGGCTGCGTGATGGACGCCAGGTACTGTTTGCTCCAGCGGCCAATCTGGCGCTCGAAGTAGTTGCCTGGTTTTCCGTATCCCGCCAGCCCCTGCTCAGCAAACGGCACAGTGTGCAGCGCGGAGATCACCCGGTTGGTTTCATCGTAAATTGCGCTGCGTTCGGCCGGCGTCATGCCGGGCAATGCCTGGTCCCACAGCACGCGGCCTTCCATGTACTCCATGATGAAGAAGGCGCGACCGATGATGCTTTCGTCTTCGCACAGCACGTGCATGCGGGGGACGGGCACTTGTGTGCCCTGCAGGCCGCTCATCACGGCAAACTCCCGCTCGATGGCGTGCGCTGAGGGAAGCAGTTTGGCCACTGGTCCGGGCTTGGAACGCATTACGTAGTTGCGCGCCGGAGTGATCAATTTGTAGGTCGGGTTGGACTGCCCCCCCTTGAACATCTCCACCTGCAACGGGCCCGAAAAACCCTCCAGCCTGGGCGCCAGCCAAGCGCTCAGCACATCGGTGTCGAAGGCATGAGCACCCGATACCTCGCGGGTTCCGACGAAGTGGTCAAAGTTGCTCATGGCAGGATTTTTCCTAAGTGTCTATT
>JBATPF010000384.1:0-7261 GCA_049291355.1 Giesbergeria sp. | reverse complement strand
CCATTGCCACCACCGCCACCACCGCTAGCGGCCCTGCCGCCCCGGCTGGCCTGGCCGGGTGCCTTGCCTGCGCGCATGCGTTCCATCATTTCGCCGCGTGCCGCCTTGGCGGCAGCCTGCATTACGTCGCGGCTGGGCGGACGGCCTGCGCCGCCCCAAATGGTCTGCCGGCCCATGGCGATGGGTTCGGCTTTTTCACCGTCGTCGGGTCCGAAGCCTTCAATCAGCTTCACAGGAATCGTTTGCTTGGTGAAGCGCTCAATCTCCATCATGAAGCCTTCCTCGTCCATGCAGACCAGGCTGACGGCCTCGCCGCTGGCACCTGCACGGCCCGTGCGGCCAATGCGGTGCACGTAGTCTTCGGGAACGTTGGGGATTTCGTAGTTCACCACGTGCGGCAAATCATCGATATCGATGCCGCGCGCGGCAATGTCGGTGGCTACCAGAGCGCGCATTTCGCCGCTCTTGAAGCCTGCGAGGGCCTGGGTGCGGGCGCTCTGGCTCTTGTTGCCGTGCAGCGCCATGGCGTTGATGCCGTGCTTGGTGAGGAATTCGGCCACGTTGTTGGCGCCAAACTTGGTGCGCGTGAACACGAGGACCTGGCTCCAGTTGTGCTCATTGATGATGTGCACCAGCACTTGCTTCTTCTTGCCGCGGCCCACCGGGTGGATCACTTGCGAGATGCGCTGCACCGTGGTGTTGTTGGGCGTCACCTGGATGCTCAGGGGATCTTTCAGCAGCGTGGCGGCCAGATCGCGAATCTCGTCGCTGAAGGTGGCCGAGAACAGCAGGCTTTGCTTGTCCTTGGGCACCAGGGCCAGGATCTTTTTGACGTCGTGGATGAAGCCCATGTCCAGCATGCGGTCGGCTTCATCAAGTATCAGCACCTGCACGGTGGAGAGGTCGAGAAAACCTTGCTGCTGCAGGTCGAGCAGGCGGCCTGGCGTGGCCACCAGCACATCTACGCCGCGCTTGATGCGGTCGATTTGCGGGTTCATGCCGACACCGCCAAAGACCACGGTGGAGTTCAGGTCGAGGTGTTTGCCGTACTGGCGCACGGATTCCTCGACTTGCGCTGCGAGTTCGCGGGTAGGGGTCAGCACGAGCGCGCGCAGGCCCTTGCCACCGAATTTGTTTTTCGGTGCTTCTTCGCGCGAGAGGCGGTCCAGCAGCGGCAGCACAAAGGCCGCCGTCTTGCCGGTGCCGGTTTGCGCACCAGCGAGCAGATCGTGCCCGGCCAGTACGGCCGGAATGGCCTGCGCCTGGATGGGCGTGGGGATTTCATAGCCTTGCTCGCGCACGGCTTTCATGATGGCCGGAGCCAGATTCAGATCGTCAAAAGTCATTGAGTAGATGCACCCATCCGGGCGCCGGGTATCGGCCTGTCGAGGCGCCTTGCGATGGGCGCCGAGCCAGTGTTAGGCTGATATGGTTCAACAGTGGGCGCCAGCAAGCAGTGTTGCTTCGTCCCCAGCAGTTTGCTGATATCGCGCACAGCTGGAGTGCACGACAGGCGCTATTGTCGCATGGGTCGATAATTGACCTCGTACGCCGGGCACAACGCCCGCTTTTTTTCCGCACAGCAGGACCGAACCCCTACCGATGGCCCAATACGTCTATTCCATGAACCGCGTCAGCAAGACGGTGCCCCCCAAGCGCCAGCTCTTGAAGGACATTTCGCTCTCGTTTTTCCCGGGCGCCAAGATTGGCGTGCTGGGCCTCAATGGCTCGGGCAAATCCACCTTGCTCAAAATCATGGCCGGGGTCGACAAGGAGTTCGAAGGCGAAGCGCTTCCCATGCCAGGGCTGACCATCGGCTACCTGGAGCAAGAACCCAAGCTCAACAACGAGCACACGGTGCGCGAATCGGTCGAAGAATCGATGGGCGCGGTCTTTGCCGCCAAGGCACGCCTGGAAGAGGTCTACATCGCCTACGGCGCCGAAGACGCCGACTTTGACGCGCTGGCGGCCGAGCAGGCCCAGCTGGAAGCCATCATTGCCACTGCCGGCACCGACTCCGAGCACCAGCTTGAGATTGCCGCCGACGCGCTGCGCCTGCCGCCGTGGGATGCCAAGATCGGCCTGCTGTCCGGTGGCGAGAAGCGCCGCGTGGCGCTGTGCCGCCTGCTGCTGTCCAAGCCCGACATGCTGCTGCTCGACGAACCCACCAACCACCTGGACGCCGAATCGGTCGAGTGGCTGGAAGTGTTCCTCAAGCGTTTCACTGGCACCGTGGTCGCAATCACCCACGACCGCTACTTCCTCGACAACGCCGCCGAATGGATTCTGGAAATGGACCGTGGCCGCGGCATTCCGTGGAAGGGCAACTACAGCACCTGGCTGGAGCAAAAGGGCGAGCGCCTGGCGCAAGAGCAAAAGGGCGAAGAAGCCCATGCCAAGGCGCTGAAGAAAGAACTGGAATGGTCGCGCCAGAACCCCAAGGCGCGCCAGGCCAAGAGCAAGTCGCGCCTCGCCCGCTTTGAAGAGCTGAGCGACATGGAATACCAGAAGCGCAACGAGACCATGGAAATTTTCATTCCCGTGGCCGAGCGGTTGGGTCAGCAGGTGTTTGAGTTCCACAACGTCAGCAAGTCGTTTGGCGATCGCATGCTGATCGACAACCTGAGCTTCACCATTCCAGCAGGCGCCATCGTCGGCATCATCGGCCCCAACGGCGCCGGCAAATCAACCCTGTTCAAGTTGCTGGCCGGCAAGGAGCAACCCGACAGCGGGACCGTGGTCATCGGGTCCACCGTCAACATGGCCTTTGTCGACCAGCACCGCGACGTGCTGGAAAACGACAAAACCGTCTGGGAAGATGTCTCTGGCGGACTCGACATTCTGAATGTCGGCAAGTTCCAGATGGCCAGCCGCGCCTACTGCGGGCGCTTCAACTTCAACGGCGCCGACCAGCAAAAGCGCGTAGGCAGCCTCTCGGGCGGTGAGCGCGGGCGCCTGCATCTGGCCAAGACGCTGATTGCGGGTGGCAACGTGCTGCTGCTGGACGAGCCTTCGAACGATCTGGACGTGGAAACCCTGCGCGCCCTGGAAGACGCGCTGCTGGAATTTGCCGGCACGGTGTTGGTTATTAGCCACGACCGCTGGTTCCTCGACCGCATCGCCACGCACATACTGGCGGCCGAAGGCGACAGCCAATGGACCTTCTTTGATGGCAACTACCAAGAGTACGAAGCCGACAAGAAGAAGCGCCTGGGCGAAGAAGGTGCGCGTCCGCACCGCATGCGCTTCAAGGCGCTGAAGTAGGATTCGAAAAGCCCGATCTATTCTTTGCCTCTGCCATGCCATGACCTTGTCTGCAGTTCGTTCAAGAGCCGTGTTTCGGGCCTGCGTGGTCACGGCCGTGCGAGAAGGCGAGCAGTTGATGGATCAGCTCGTCAAGTTCACGCTCGATGAACTGACCAAGCAGGAGTCCGAAACCCGCGTGATTGCCAAACGCGATATGGCCAGCGAAGCCTTGCGCCTGTTGCGACAGCACCAGGCGGGGCTGGTCAAGGCCTACCCGATGGTCTTGCTGGAAATGTTTGCCGATGGCCCCGCAGCGCCGGCGGTCAAATCGGCCCAGGCGGCCTCGCTGGATTTTGGCGAGCTGAGCCTGGTGGACGACGACGAGGTGCAGGCCCAGGTTGAACTCTCCCGCGCACAGCAAATGGCCCTGCACACGACGGAAGAAGTCCTGTCCGAGCTCAACGGCCTGGTCAGTTCGGCGCAGGGTCTGCCGCGTGTGCAGCCAGAACGCAATCCACTGCGGCCCGAAAACTACATCCGCGCCTTGCAGCGCGTGGTCACCGACACCCAGGTGATCGCGCCCGTGCGCGAAGCATGGATGCAGCACATGCGTGAATTGCTGGGCCAGCAACTGCTCGATGTATACAAACGCGCCGCCAAAGGGCTGCGCGAGCATGGGATCGAACAGGTCGGGTGGGGTGCGCGTGCGGGTGCGCAGGCGGACTATCGCCAAAGTGCTCAGGGCGGAGGCTGGTCGGGCTCAGTGCACGGGCCGGTGGGCGCGGGTGGGCCCTCGGGTTGGGCGCCCGGTTCGTCGTGGTCGGGCGGGGCGGGCTCGCCGTCGGGCTATTCCCATTCTTCTCACTCGGGCCTGGCGCCGCAGGTGGAAGAAGCGCTGCTGACGGTGGGCATCCTTCGCCAGATGTTGGCGGGAGCGAACGATCCCTATCAGGAAATGCCGTCGATGTCCGGTGTGGCCTACGCGGCCCAGCCGAGTGGCCAGGCCCCCATGCGGCCGAACCCTGGCGGGGCGCCGGCTTACGGCAAGGTGGGCGTGAACGACGCCATGGAAGACATTGCCCAGCTTGAGCGCCTGGTCGGGCGCCTTGCCAACAGCCAGCCGGCCTACCTGCAGAGCGGCCAGGGTGCCGTTCGCAGCAACCCGGGCGCGCTTTACGCGGCGAACGAATCGGCGCCCATGGGGGCCGAAGTGGTGGCGCGCATGGTGGAAAACATTTCGCAGGATTCGCGCCTGCTGCCGCCGGTACAAAAGGCCGTGCAAGATCTGGAGCCTGCCATTCGCAAGCTCATTCGCCACGATCCGCGTTTTTTCAGCGACGCCAACCACCCGGCGCGCCGCCTGCTTGATGAGCTGACCCAGCGCAGTCTGGCCTACACCGATCTGGAGGCGCCGGGTTTTAGCCGCTTCATGCGCCTGGTAGACCAAGCCGTTTCGCACCTGGCGCGGGTCGAGATCACCAGCGCCGCACCTTTTGAAACCGTGCGCCGCGCGCTTCTGGCGGCCTGGGAGGCACAGCAGAAAAAAATGGAGGCCCGCCAGGAGCGCGAAAAATACGCCCTGATGCTGGCCGAAGAGCGCGAAATGCGTGCTGAGCGCATCGCCGACGAGATTGGCGCCCTGCCCGAGTTGGCCGGCGCTCCCCAAGACATTGCTGACTTTGTCACCGGCCCCTGGGTCGAGGTGGTCGCTGGCATGCCTGCCGATGCCCAAGGTGCACTCGGCCGCGAGGCCCGCGATGCCATCGCGCTCGCTGGGCTGTTGTTGTGGAGTGTGCAGCCGGAGCTGGCCCAGCACGATCCGGACCGCCTCGACGAAGCAGCCGTGCTGCTGCCCGCGCGCCTGCGCGCTGGGCTAGAGCACGCACATCGCCCAGCGGAGGAGGTTGATCGCCTTCTGGAGCGCTTGGCCGAGCTGCACCAGGCCGCCATGTTGGCGCGCGCACCCGACTTCGAATTGCCAGACGATTCGGCCGACGCTTTGCTGGCGCAGGCCGGCGACATCGACGAAGAGAGTGCTTCGGTTTTGTACGACCCCGAAGCGGCGGATGAACCCCCTGTGCAGCCGCAGGCCGAGCCTGCGCCAGCGCCTGTGCCAGTGCCAGTGCCTGCGCCGCCCGAGAGCGATGGTTTCGTCATTGGCGCCTGGTTCGACCTGCTGTCATCCGGCAGGCGTTTGCGCACCCAGCTCACCTGGTGCAGCCCGCACAACACCTTGTTCTTGTTTACCGCCCCGGACAGCAGCACGCAGTCCATGACGCGGCGCATGCGCGACAAGCTTTTGGCCGAAGGCGCACTGAAAGTGGTGTCCGCACAATCGATGGTCGGTAAAGCCATCGACAGCCTGACGCAGTCCACGCGCAGCAGCGCAGCGAACAAGCGCTGATCAGACCTGCGGCAGCTTCTGGCGCACCAGGTGAATGTGGTTGCGCAGCGCGTACAGCTCGTCGGCATACGACAGCGGCACGCTGACCTTCTCCACCTGAATTTCGAGCTGGTCCAGGGCCTGCGCCAAAGCCGTGGGGGGCAACTGCCCACTCTCCATGTCGTTTTCAATTTCGCGCAGCCGCCCGTACCAGCGAAACACCCGTGAACGCACGCGGAACTGGTAGAGCGGCGGCACAACGCGTGAGAGCGGCAGCAAAGCCGCCAGCAGAATGCCCAGCACCAGCCACATGCGTTCGATCAGGTTGGCCAGCCAGAACGGCAGGTAGCGCTGCAGCAGCGGCACGGGCTCATTGATGGCGCGGTCGGCCTCGGCGGCAATGGGCAGTTCGCTGTGCCGCGTATTGGGAAACTCGCGCGCCCGATTGAACCAACCCGCGCCGCCGTGCAGCACCTGCCCGGCCTGGGCAAACAATTGCAGCAAAGCCGGATGCGTGCTGCTGCGCGCCAGCAGGGCGGTGGTGGAGGCCACCAGGCGCACATCTTCGGGCGGCACATTGCCCGCCAAGTCGACGACGCCGCGCGGCAAGGTCACGGGGCTCAGAAAGGGAAAGCGCCGGCCGTAGGCCTCATGCTGTGCAAAGTCCATGAGCTGCACGCCAGGGGTTTGCAAGAGCATTTGCACCATCAACGATTCGGGTGCCGAAGCAAACACCAGTACGTCGAGCTTGTCCGCCAAAAACCGAACTGTGGCGTCGGTCTGCCCGAGCTGCGAAAGCTTCAGGTCGCCGGGCTTCATGCGGTTGGCGTCCAGCAGCTTTTCCATCAGCGTGGGGACGCCGCTGCCGGCCGTGCCCACATTCACGCGCAGGCCGCGCAGTTGCGGCAAGGTGTCCAGCCGGTCCGTTTTCCTGAGCTTGGGAGTGCCTTGCGCACGATAGAACAGCCACAGCGGCTCGACAAACAGGCTGCCCAGGGACTGCAGTTCCTCCTGATCGCTCGGCTGCAGTTCGGCAGTTCCCCCCTGAACAAAAGCCAGATCGGCACGGCCATCCCGCAGCAATTGCAGGTTGGCCGACGAGCCCTCGCTGGGCACCAGCACCACTTCAATGCCCTCGGCAGCCAGCGCCTTCTGGTAGCGCTTGCCAAAGGCTTCGTAAGCGCTTTGCGCCGGGCCCGTAGCCAGTGTCACCTGGTGGGGTGGAGTCGGGTTGAGCCACCAGTACGCCAGCGCCAGCAGACCCACGGCAAGAAAAGCCAGCGGCCCGGCGGAGAGCAGCAGGTCGCGCAGCGACAGCAGGGTAGAGCGAAAAGCCTGGGGCATGGATGGGCAGCGAAAGGTGGGGTTCAAGCCAGATCCGCCATGGATGGCAGATGCAGGCCTTCGGAAGTGGTGATGGACCGTGCCGCCTGCACCGCCCGCAGGGTGGCGCGCGCGGTCACTTCGGCGGCCAGGGCGGCAAGCAGCAGCATGCTGGCCTGCTTGCCCGACGCGCCGGTGCCCAAGGCAAACAAGGTGTCACCGTCGAGCTGGGTATGGGCCGGAAAAATGCTGCGGGCCAAGCCGTCGTGCGCTGCCAACGCCAGGCGCTGCGCCTGGGCCTTGGTGAGC
>JBATPF010000383.1:0-7022 GCA_049291355.1 Giesbergeria sp. | reverse complement strand
GCTGAACTTTGCCGTCACGCGCGATCTGGCGCCGCAAGATATTCAGTCGCAATGGGAGGCTTACCAAGCCCTTAGCGAAGCCGACAAGCAGCGCTTGGCAGCGCACGCAGCCAAGCCGCGCGGCGCTGCTACGGCGCTCATGCCCGTGCCGGCCAAACGCTTGGCGCGTGTCCCCGCGGCCCCGGACGCCCAGGCACAATCAGCCAATCCTCCAAAAATCGTGTTCCCCTCGACCACTGCGGTGCGTGCGACGCCTGCGCCCGAACCCATCGCGCTCCCGCCTTCGCCATCGCCGCCGGCATCCAGCAGCGCGCAGGCAGTGGGCGCCGGTGCCCCGGGCGATGTCAGTACCGACGAACCGCCGCGCCCGTCGGATCCACTGCCCGATCCCTACGTCAATTGAACGCCTTGAATCCGACACCCGTGCCCTCCCCTGCAGCCACTGATCTGCCCGGCCGTTCCCTTGCCGCACCGGCGCTCTCGCGCCGGATGGCGTGTTGGCTCTACGAAGGTATTTTGATGTTCGGCGTCGTCTTCATTGCCGGCTACCTCTTTGGCACCCTGAGCCAGACGCGCAATGCGCTGGACAACCGGCATCCGCTGCAAGCGTTCCTGTTTGTCGTGTTCGGTATTTATTTCGTCTGGTTCTGGGCCAAGGGCCAGACGCTTGCCATGAAGACCTGGCACATCCGCGTGGTTGATGCGGCCGGACAACCCCTGACGCAGCTTCGCGCACTGGGCCGCTACCTGCTGGCATGGTTGTGGTTTTTGCCGCCCCTGGTGGTGCTCGCACCGCTCGCGCTTCCCGCCAGCGAGATCGTGGTGATTGTGATGGGATGGGTTGTTTTCTGGGCGCTCGCCAGCCGCCTGCACCCCCAGCGCCAGTTCTGGCACGACGCCCTGGCCGGTACGCGCCTGATCGATAGCCAGCCGCGCACGCAATAAGCGCCTGCAGGCGCGCGACAATGCGCCCATGACAGATATTCCCCGTTCCCAGGTTCAATACACCAATCCACAGAAAGAGCGGCGCGGCGCCAGCCGCATGCTGCACGCCACCCGCTACTCCCTGCTCGGCCTGCGCGCCGCCTGGGGCGAAACGGCTTTTCGCCAGGAAGCCATTGCCGCGCTGGTGCTGGTGCCTATTGCCTTCTGGCTTGGCCGCAGTTGGGTCGAGGTCTCGCTGCTGGCCGGCTCGGTGGTGCTGCTGATGATTGTGGAACTCCTCAACACTGCGGTGGAAGCCGCCATTGACCGCATTGGCCCCGAATGGCATGCGCTCTCGGCCCGCGCCAAGGACATGGGCAGCGCCGCCGTCCTGCTCAGCCTGCTGCTGTGCATGGGCATCTGGGGCGCCGCCATTTACCAAAGGATTGTTCATGGCTGAGCCACGTTTTTCGGTGTGTGTGTACTGCGGCTCGCGGCCGGGCGAGAACCCGCTGTTTGCCGAGGCCGCCCGGACTGTGGGCACCTGGATTGGCGCGCAGGGCGGTCAGCTCGTCTATGGCGGTGGCCGCAGCGGCCTGATGGGGACTGTGGCGCAGGCCACAGCCCAAGCCGGCGGGCGGGTGGTGGGCGTGATTCCGCAATCGCTGGTGGACAAAGAACATGCCAACCGTGCCTGCGACGAGCTGCACATCGTGCAAACCATGCACGAGCGCAAGGCGCTGATGGCCGAGCGCAGCGACGCCTTTCTGGCGCTGCCGGGCGGCATCGGCACGTTTGAAGAACTGTTCGAGGTCTGGACCTGGAGCCAGCTGGGCTACCACGACAAGCCGATCGGCGTGCTTGACGTAGCCGACTATTACCAGCCGCTGCTGGCGTTTCTGGCGGGCAGCGTGCAGGCCGGCTTCATGGGGCCGTGGCAGATGGATTTGGTGCACGTGGGCACCGAGCCGGCGAGCTTGCTGGAGCAACTGACCCACGCCGCGCCGCGCAGTGCGCCCCAGGACGAGGCTTTGCGGGCGAAAATCTGACCGACTGGCTTAGACCGCCGCGTCGTCCAAGTCCCCGGTGCGGATGCGCACCACGCGCTCCACGGCGGTGACGAAAATCTTGCCGTCGCCAATTTTGCCGGTGCGCGCCACCTGCACGATGGCATCCACGCAGCGCTCCAAGTCTTCGCTGCGCACCACGACTTCGATCTTCACCTTGGGCAAGAAGTCCACCACATACTCTGCCCCGCGGTAGAGCTCGGTGTGGCCCTTCTGGCGGCCAAAGCCTTTCACCTCGGTGACCGTGAGGCCGGTGACGCCGCACTCGGCCAGCGCCTCGCGCACTTCTTCGAGCTTGAAGGGCTTGATGACGGCGGTGATCATTTTCATAGGGGAACTCCTGGGTTTGGTGAATGCGTTGCGTCAGGCGCGGAACTGGTTGGTGATGGGATAGCGCCAATCCTTGCCGAAGCTGCGCCGCGTGACGCGGATGCCCACCGGCGCCTGGCGGCGTTTGTATTCGTTGATCTTGATGAGGCGCGTCACACGCTCGACATCGGCGCGCTCGAAACCGGCCGCAATGATGGACTCGATGGCTTCGTCATTTTCCATGTAGCGCGCAATGATGGCATCCAGCACTTCGTAAGGCGGCAGACTGTCCTGGTCCGTCTGGTCCGGGCGCAGCTCGGCGCTGGGTGGGCGCGTGATGATGCGCTCGGGAATGGGGTTGGCGCCGGTGTTGAACAGGTCGTTTTCATTGCGCCAGCGCGCCAGGGCGAAGACCTGCGTCTTGGACACATCCTTGATGGGCGCGAAGCCGCCCGCCATGTCACCGTACAGGGTGCAATAGCCGGTGGCCAGCTCGCTCTTGTTGCCCGTGGTGAGCACCAGGCTGCCAAACTTGTTCGACAAGGCCATCAAGAGCGTGCCGCGAATGCGCGCCTGCAGGTTTTCTTCCGTCGTGTCTTCGGCCTTGCCAGCGAACTGGGTGGCGAGAGAGGCCTTGAAGGCTTCGAACGCGGAGCGAATGTCGATTTCTTCGTACGATACGCCTAGCCGCCCAGCCATGTCGCGCGCATCAATCCAGCTGATGTCGGCGGTGTAGGGCGACGGCATCATCACCGTGCGCACGCGGTCCTTGCCGAGCGCATCGACGGCCAGCGCCAGCACCAGGGCCGAGTCCATGCCGCCCGAGAGCCCCAGCACCACGCCAGGGAAGCCGTTTTTACCGATGTAATCGCGCACGCCCAGCACCAGCGCATGCCACAAATCGGGCAGTACGCCAGGCAGCGGCGCCACGTCTGCTTTTATTTTGATAGCTGCCTGCGCTTGCTCCACCAGCGCAAACACCAGTTTTTCTTCAAAAGCCGGGGCGCGGGCGACGACCGTGCCGTCCGCATCCAAAGCAAACGAGCGCCCTTCAAAGACCACTTCGTCCTGCCCGCCCACCATGTGCGCATAGACCAGCGGCAGGCCGGTTTCCTGCACCCGCGCACGCATGGTTTGCTCACGCGCGATGCTTTTGCCGCTATGGAACGGCGAGGCGTTGATGACGGCGATGAGCTGGGCGCCGGCCGCAGCCACGTCCCGTGCGGGCGCGGTGTGCCAGGCATCTTCACAAATCAGCAGACCCACGCGCAGGTCCGCCACTTCGAACACACACGGTGCCTCGCCCGGCCGAAAGTAGCGCCGCTCGTCAAACACTTCGTAGTTGGGGAGCTCGCGTTTGGCATAGGTCTGCTCAATGTGCCCGGCGCGCAGCACGCTGGCGGCGTTGAAACAGGTGGCAAACGCGGCGGCGCCGCTCGCCCGCTGCGGATGCCCCAGGACGATGACGAGGTCTTTCAGGGCCGCCGTCGCCTCGGCGATGCGTTTGACGGCATCATCACAGGCCGCGAGAAACGCTGGCCGCAGGAACAAATCCTCGGCGGCATAGCCACACAAGGCCAGTTCGGGCGTCAACAGCAAGGCCGCGCCGCCGGCATGGGCCGCGTGCGCTGCGTCAATGATCTTCTGCGCGTTGCCGCGCAGGTCACCTACTGTGAAATTGAGTTGCGCTATGCAAATGGAGAGCGTCATGGGGTCCAGAATGTTGGACAAAAGCCTGCAGAAAACCGTGCCGAACGCGCCAGCGCCCGCTGTGAACGCACGCGTTGCCAGGGCCTTGCATGGCTGAAAAAGGCATTATCACCCGCGTGCACACCAGTCCGCTGGCGCTGGACGCAGCACAGTGGAATGCCCTCCTGGCGCAACAGCAGCATGCCACGCCGTTCATGCGCCACGAGTACCTGGCGGCCCTGCACGCGAGCGGCAGTGCCGTGCCCGCCACCGGCTGGCACCCGCACTACGTCGCGCTGGAGCAGGACGGGGTTTTGATAGCGGCCTGCCCGCTCTACCTCAAGGAGCATTCCTACGGCGAATACGTGTTTGACTGGGCCTGGGCGCGCGCCTACCAGGAACGCGGCCTGCGCTACTACCCCAAGGCCCTGATTGCCGTGCCCTTCACGCCCGTCCCAGGCAGCCGCTTGCTGGCGCGCGATGAGGCGGCGCGCACGGCGTTGCTTCGTGCGGTGGTGGCTTGGTGCGAGGAGCAGTCTTTGTCTTCCCTGCACCTGCTTTTTGGCAGCGATGCGGACATGGCAGCGTGCAAAAGTGTGGGACTAATGCAGCGCACCACCGTGCAATTTCATTGGAACAACCTTGCGCCGGAGGGAGGAAAGTTCCGCGATTTCGAGCATTTCCTCGGTGCCCTCACCCAGGACAAGCGCAAGAAAATCCGCCAGGAGCAGCGCCGCGTGCGGGACGCGGGCGTGCGCTTTCGCTGGGCGCACGGGTCAGGCATTGCGGCGGCCGACTGGGATTTTTTCTACCGCTGCTACGAGCGCACCTATCTGGAACACGGCAATCCGCCCTACCTTAGCCGCGCCTTCTTTGAGTGCATGGCGCGGGACATGCCAGCCGCCTGGCTGCTGTTCATTGCCGAACGTGAAGGTGAAGCGATTGCTAGCAGTCTGATAGCTGTCAGCGCAGACCCATCAAGCGCTAGAGGCCTAAATGACCTGAATTTTTCATCCGCAACCGCCTATGGCCGCTACTGGGGCGCGCTGGAGCGGGTGGACAGCCTGCACTTTGACGCCTGCTACTACCAGCCGCTCGCCTGGTGCATCGCGCATGGCTTTGAAGCATTTGAGGGCGGTGCCCAGGGCGAGCACAAGATGGCGCGTGCGCTGATGCCAGTGGCCACGCACAGCGCCCACTGGCTGGCCCACCCCGCCTTTGCCGATGCGGTGGAGCACTTTCTGGAGCGTGAGGATGCTGGGATGGCGGCGTACGTCGAAGAACTCGAAGCGCACACACCCTTTCGCGTCGCAGCGCAGAGGGTGCCAAACCCCTGATTGCAGCGCGGAGGTGCTGCCCGCGAGTTGCCAGCCCACCTAAAGATGCATATCATGTACATCTAATAAAACAAGCGATGACCACGATGCCCGTTACTGCCAAAACCGTTCTGTTCTGCTCCCCAACGCCCGAGGTCTGCCATGGGCGCGTCTGACCAGGCAGCGCCTTTGGCGCAGGCGCTGGAGCGCCCCTACCGCCACGGTTTCACCACCGATGTCGAATCCGATTCGCTGCCGCCAGGCCTGGACGAAGGCACGATTCGCGCCATCTCGCTGCGCAAACGCGAGCCCGAATTTTTGTTGAAATGGCGCCTGGCCGCCTACGAGCGCTGGTTGACCATGCCCGCGCCAGAATGGGCGCATGTACACATGGAGCCCATCGACCTGCAGGCGCTGTGCTACTACTCGGCGCCCAAATCGCTCAAAGACGGCCCCAAAAGCTTGGCCGATGTGGACCCCAAACTGCTGGAGACCTACGAAAAGCTCGGCGTGCCGCTGCACGAACGCGCGCGTCTGGCGGGCGTGGCGGTGGATGCGGTGTTCGATTCGGTCTCGGTGGGCACCACGTTCCGCGAGCAACTGCACAAAGTCGGCGTCATCTTCTGCTCGTTCTCGCACGCGGTGGAGCACTACCCGGAACTGATTGAACGCTACATGGGCAGTGTGGTGCCGGTGGCCGACAACTACTACGCCGCGCTCAACTCGGCGGTGTTTTCCGACGGTTCCTTTGTCTACATCCCCAAGGGCGTGCGTTGCCCGATGGAGCTGTCTTCGTACTTTCGCATCAACGCCAAAGGCACGGGCCAATTCGAGCGCACGCTGATCATTGCCGAAGAAGGCAGCCATGTGAGCTACCTCGAAGGTTGCACGGCGCCCCAGCGCGACGAGAACCAATTGCACGCCGCCGTGGTGGAACTGGTGGCGCACGACGACGCCTACATCAAATATTCGACGGTGCAGAACTGGTACCCCGGCGACGAAAACGGCCTGGGCGGTATCTACAACTTCGTCACCAAGCGGGGACTGTGCGCCGGCAAGCGCGCGCACATCTCCTGGACGCAGATCGAGACCGGCTCGGCCATCACCTGGAAGTACCCCAGCGTAGTGCTGCGCGGCGACGACTCACGCGGCGAGTTCCATTCGATTGCGGTGTCCAACCATTTCCAGCAGGCAGACACCGGCACCAAGATGATTCACCTGGGAAAAAATACCAGCAGCCGTATCGTCTCCAAGGGCATCAGCGCCGGCCATGCGCAAAACAGCTACCGCGGCCTGGTGCGCATCTCGCCCGGTGCGGCCAACGCGCGCAACCACACCCAGTGCGACTCGCTGCTGATTGGCCCCCAATGCGGCGCCCACACCTTCCCCTACATCGAGGTCAAGAACGACACGGCGCAGGTGGAGCACGAGGCGTCGACGTCGAAGATCAGTGACGACCAGCTCTTCTACTGCCGCCAGCGCGGCCTGACCGAGGAGGACGCCACATCGATGATCGTCAACGGGTTCTGCCGCGAGGTATTCAAGGAATTGCCGATGGAATTCGCGGTGGAAGCGGGCAAGTTGCTCGAAGTGAGCCTCGAGGGATCCGTCGGCTGAGTTTGTCAAAGAAGGGTTTGGGAATGTTGTCAGTTTCAGGTCTGAGTGCGCGTATCGGCGACAAGCAGATACTCGCGGGAATCGATCTCGAGGTGCGCCC
>JBATPF010000382.1:0-2004 GCA_049291355.1 Giesbergeria sp. | reverse complement strand
TCACAGCACTGGGCGCGACGCGCAGGTGATGCGCCTGGCGTTTGAACCCAACATTGAAATGCGCATGTTCAACCCGGTGGCCGGGCCGCGCGCGTCCAAGGCTGGGCGCATCTTCAGCGCCGTGATGGATTTTTCGCGTGCCCAGCAGCGCATGCACAACAAGCTCTTCATCGCCGATAACGCCATGGGCGTGACAGGTGGGCGCAATCTGGGCGACGCGTATTTTGGCAACGCGGAGGCCGGCAATTTCGTCGATCTCGACGTGCTGGCGGCCGGCCCCATCGTGGCCGATCTCTCGCGCAGTTTCGACCAATACTGGAACAACCAGCGCGCCTACCCGGTGGCTTCGCTCATCAGCAAGGAAGAACTGCTCAAAATGCGCGAGCAGGTTCGCGCCGAGGACGCCGCCCAGGCCGACGATCCCGCAGACGACGCTACGCAGCAGCAGGCCCAGGCGGTGAAGCAGGCAAAAGCGGCAAAAGCGACAAAAGCGACAGAGACTCCGGCCTCGGCGGCCGACTCTCGTTCCGGGACCGTAACCAAGCAGGACGTCAAGGAAGTCCAGAAACAGCACGCCGCACAGTTTGAGCCCATGGACCTGGCGCATGCGCGCTTCGTCTGGGCACCAGCCGTGATGCTGGCCGACGAGCCCGCCAAAATTGCCGCGGAAAGCAGCCCGGGCCCCGCACCCCGCGAAGGAGCGGCGCCCACCAAGGCAGCCGCCCCGGCGGCGGGCAACGCAGATGGCGAGCCCAAAACCGAAGGCGTGCCGAAGGTGTCAGAGCCTTCGGAGCCGCAAGGCGAAACCGTGGTGGAAGGCCTGCTGCAGCTGATGGGCCAGGCGAAACGCGAACTGCTCATCGTCTCGCCCTACTTTGTGCCGGGCGAAAACATCATGCAGGCCTTCAAGGACGCTCGCGCGCGCGGCGTGCGCGTGCGGGTGCTGACCAATTCGTTGGCGTCGAACGATGCACCGATTGCGCATGCCGGCTACAGGGGGCACCGCAAGGCCCTGCTCGATCTGGGTGTCGAGCTCTACGAGATGCGCAGCGAGCAGGCCGGTCTGCGCAATGCGCTGGGCCTGTCGGGTTCGGGCAGCAGCGCCACAGGCAGTTCCCGCGCCATGCTGCACTCGAAGTTTCTGGTGATGGACGGCCAGTTGCTCGCCATTGGCTCCATGAACCTGGACCTGCGCTCAGAGCTGCAAAACACCGAAATCGCCTTGCTGATTCGCAGCCGCAAGCTCTCGGCCGTGGCCAGCAAGCAGATTGAAACCGGCATGCGCGACCTGGCCTGGCATGTGGAAAAAGACGCGCAGGGCCTGGTCTGGCACGCGCCGGCAGGCAGCGATCTGGAGGACACGCGTTCGGAGCCCGACACCAGCTTCCTGCTGCGTTTGCTGATGAACGTGCTCGGCCCCTTGGCGCCCGACTACCTGCTGTAAGGCTTCACTCCTGCGCCGCGTCGGAGATGCGCGCCAGGGCGGCGCCGACCGCCGCCTGCTCGGTCAGCACGCGCACCGTGTCATAGGCCTGCTGGGCCTCGGGGTAGCGCCGGCGCAGCAGATTGAGCCACTGCTTGAGCCGCCCGGCGCGCTGGCGGGGCTCCAACTGCGCGCACACCAACTCCCAGAATTCGAGCAGATGCGGCACCAGCGCACTCCAGGGCAGCTGCGCCGGCGCGCTCCCAATTTCATGCGCACGCAACGCCAGCGCCAGACCCGGATCGGCCACCATGCCCCGCCCCAGCATCAAGGCCTCGCAGCCCGAGGCATCGCGGCAGCGAAGGGCATCCGCCACGGTCCAGATTTCACCGTTGGCCACCACAGGGACGCGCACCGCTGCGCGGATGGCGGGAAGCTGCTCCCAGTACGCCGGCGGGCGGTAGCCGTCCTGCTTGGTGCGCGCATGCACGACGATCTCGCAGGCGCCAGCGTCCGCCATGGCCTGCGCACAAGCCACCGAGAGCGCCGTATCGTCGTAACCCAGCCGCATCTTGCAAGAC
>JBATPF010000381.1:0-3024 GCA_049291355.1 Giesbergeria sp. | reverse complement strand
TTGATACATCGTCTGGATCAGGAGAAAAAGCAATGCAGTTGGATTTCAAAGGCCGAGTGGCCATCGTGACCGGAGCGGGCGGCGGTCTGGGGCGCGCGCATGCGCTGGCGCTGGCGGCGCGCGGCGCGCGCGTACTGGTCAATGACCTGGGTGGCGGGGTGCATGGCGAAGGCGGCTCGGTGAGTGCCGCGCAGAAGGTGGTGGACGAGATTCGCGCTGCCGGCGGCGAGGCGCTGGCCAATGGCGCGTCGGTCACCGACTTTGACGCGGTGCAGGCCATGGTTGGGCAGGTCATCGACGCCTGGGGCCGGGTGGACGTGCTGGTGAACAACGCCGGCATCCTGCGCGACAAAAGCTTTGCCAAGATGGAAATGCAGGATTTCCGCACCGTCGTGGAGGTGCACTTGATGGGCGCGGCGCACTGCTGCAAGGCGGTCTGGCCGCACATGGTGGCGCAGGAATACGGCCGCATCGTGATGACGACTTCGTCCACCGGCCTGTACGGCAACTTTGGCCAGAGCAACTACGGCGCGGCCAAGCTCGCGCTCGTCGGGCTCATGCAGACGCTGGCGCTCGAAGGGGCCAAGC
The DNA here is from genome assembly GCA_049291355.1 of Giesbergeria sp. Taxonomy (GTDB): domain Bacteria; phylum Pseudomonadota; class Gammaproteobacteria; order Burkholderiales; family Burkholderiaceae_C; genus Simplicispira. Next base: position 2,436 of record JBATPF010000381.1, on the reverse strand, counting down.
ACCATATCCATGTCAATGCCCTGGCGCCCACGGCCGCCACGCGCATGACCGAGGGCCTGATGCCGGCCGAGGTACTCGCCATGCTCCAACCCGAAGCCGTGGTACCGGCCATGCTGGTGCTGGCACACGAGACCGCGCCCACGCGCACCACGCTGTGCGCTGGCGCCGGCAGCTTCGAGGCCGCGCACGTCACGATGACCCAGGGCATTTTCGTCGGCACCGGACCCGACGCACCCGAGCAGCTCGCCGCACGCCTGACCGAAGTGACTGCGGGCCCTGGCGACACGGTTCCCGGCAGCGGCGCCGCCCAGGGCGCGCTGGAGGTTCAGAAGGCCATGGCAGCGCGCGGCTGATCGGGCTCAAGGCCTCTGCGCGCGGCAGGAATTTCCTTGCTGCAGCGCGGAGCCGGGCTGCGTGCTAAGTTCCGCGAACTTAAAAAACAGCCAACGGCACATCATTTCATGAGCTCCCTCCAGGACGCAATCCGCGCACAGCCTCTCTCCGGCATCCGCCGCGGCATTGAGAAAGAGGGCTTGCGCGTGCAGCCTTCGGGTGAGCTGGCACTCACGCCCCATTCGGCTGCGCTGGGCTCGGCGCTGACCCACCCGCACATCACCACCGATTACAGCGAATCGCAGATCGAGCTGGTGACGGGCGCGCACTTGGCCATCGACGATTGCCTGGGCGAGCTCACGCGCATCCACCAGTTCGTGCACCACACGCTGGCGGCCCAGGGGAGTGAGCGCGTGTGGGCGTCCAGCATGCCCTGCCGCCTGCCCACCGACGAGACGATTCCGCTGGCGCGCTTCGGCAGCTCGAACGTGGGCCGCGCCAAGAGCGTCTACCGCATGGGTCTGGGCCACCGCTACGGACGGCGCATGCAGACCATTTGCGGCATTCACTACAACTGGTCGATGCCGGGGGTCACCAGCGAGCAGTATTTCGCCCTGATTCGCAATTTCCGGCGCCACGCCTTTGTGCTGCTGTACCTCTTCGGCGCTTCGCCCGCGCTGTGTTCCTGCTTTGCGCAGGGCCGACCGCACGCCTTGCAGCCGCTCGGGCCTGACGCTTTGTACCTGCCGCATGCGACTTCGCTGCGCATGGGGCGCCTGGGATACCAGAGCGACGCGCAGGCCACCCTGGCGGTGAGCTACAACGGCCTGGATGGCTACGCGCAGTCGCTGCACCAGGCGCTGACCCAGCCCTACCCGGCCTACGAGGCGGTGGGCATCCGCAACCCTGGGGGCGATTACAACCAGCTGGGCACCAGCTTGCTGCAGATCGAGAACGAGTTCTACGGCACCATCCGCCCCAAGCGCGTGATCCGTCCCGGGGAACGCCCGCTGCATGCCCTGCGCGAGCGTGGTGTCGAATACGTTGAAGTGCGCTTGATGGACCTGGATCCATTCGTTCCGGTGGGCATCACCGCCGAGACCATGCGCTTGCTTGACGTGTTTTTACTGCACTGCCTGCTCTCGGACAGCCCGCACGACACGCCGGACGAGATCACCGAGATCAAGCACAACCAGCACCTTACGGCGGCGCGGGGACGCGAGCCCGGCCTTTGGCTGCTGCGCGGCGGGCGTTCGGTGCCTTTGGTCGAATGGGCGGCCCAAGTGCTGGAGGCATGCACTCCGTATGCCGCGGCTCTGGACGCCACGCACGGAGAAGTCGCTTATAGCGCAGCGCTAGCGAGTGCGCGTGCGAGCCTTGCCGCACCGGAGACCACGCCGTCTGCGCGCATTCTTCAGGCGATGGCGCAGCAGCCTGAGAACGGATTTGTGGGTTTTGCCGCCGAGTGCTCGGCCCGAGCGCGCGCCGCGTTGTTGGCCCTGCCCTGGAGCCCGGAGAATCAGGCGCAGTTTGAAGCCATGGCAGCAGCGTCCTGGGAGGCGCAAAAGGCCATTGAAGCCGCTGATACACAGTCGTTCGAGGACTGGCGTTTGGAATACATGTCGGCCCAGCACCTGGGTTGAAAGCTTGGGCGAGCGTCTCTGTCCGCGCGGCAGGTAACGGCTCCGTCAGCGATCTTCGAAGCTGCCGCGCCCGCTGCGCGGGTAACGCTTGCCATTGCTGTCGGTGCAGGTAAACGACGTGCATTCCTTGATGTGGGTGCGTTCCTGCCGGTCCGGGTGGATCGGCCTGGGCCGCACTGGCCATGCCGGCTGCTGCACCACCACCACTTGCGGGCGGTTCGCGCGGGCCGCCTCGGCCTGCGCGTAGCCCTGGGGGCCAAGGCAGGAAAAATCCATCTGGCGCTGCGCCGCGTCCAGTCGGGCCGCTTGTTCTTCGGGTGTGCGCGCGCTGCCTGCGGCGACGGCGCTCAACTGGCGCCGGGCGTTGATGCACTCAGCCGAATTGGCATAGTCGAGCGGGGCGCCCTGCCGTGCGTGGCGCGCGTCCCGCGCCTTCTTTGCTTCACGCTCTTCACGGCGC
>JBATPF010000380.1:0-16736 GCA_049291355.1 Giesbergeria sp. | reverse complement strand
GCCCCGGGGAGCGCCCAGGGAGCCAGCGGACCGAGACCGCGCACGGCGCCGGGCGCAAAGCTGGTTTCCTCGGCGGCACTGGCGCGCCGCTCGAACACGGTGACGGTGTGGCCGTGGCGCGCCAACTCGTAAGCCGTGGTCACGCCGGCCACGCCGGCGCCCACAATCGCAATCTTCATGAATTTTGGATATTTTTTGCCTCTAGCGCTTATCCGTAAAGCGCGAGCAGCTATGATTTTTGTAGTTGTTCTTCCACCCGCAGGCCCACATTGAGCACCGCATCGTCGTGCAGCGCGGCGTGCCACAGCATCATGCCCACCGGAAGTTCTCCGGCCTGGTGGCAGGGCAGCGACAGCGCGCAACCGTCAAGCATATTGACCATGCTGGGGTTGCGCAGCAGCAGGGCATTGACGCGCTGAAACTCCGCGTCGCGCGCTGCATCCTGCTGCGGATCGGTTCCATCCGCCGGCGCGATGGACGCCAACAGCGGGGCAAGAATCGGGACGGTGGGCGAGAGCAGGGCGTCGAAGCCGCCAATGGCGGTCTCGATCTGCGCAATCCAGGCGGTGCGCGCATGCAGCAGATCGATGTAGTCCGCCGCAGACATGCGCGCGCCGCGCTCGATCCGCACCCGCACGCGCGGGTCGTAGGCAGAGCCGTTTCGAGCCAAATGTTGCCGGTGCCAGGCGAAACTCTCTGCGGCAGCAAAACCGCCTGTGGCTTGCAGGCCAGCGAGTTGCGCCACTTCGGGCAGGTCAATTTCCACAATGCGCGCGCCGGCGCGGCGCAATTGCTCCACACTGCGCTCGAACGCGGTGCGCACGGGGGGCTCCAAGCCTTCGAGAAACACCCCGCCGGGCACCGCCAGCCGCCACGCCGACAAGGGCGCTTGGCTGCGCGTCACGCGCCGTGCCGCCAGAATTTCGTGCGCCAGCACGGCGTCGCGCACCGAGCGCGTCATGGCGCAAGCGGTATCCAAGGTGGTCGAGAGCGGCACGGCGCCCGCAGTGGGCACCAGGCGGGCGGTGTTTTTGAAGCCAACAATGCCGCACAAGGCCGCAGGAATGCGAATCGAACCCCCGGTGTCCGAACCCAGGCCAATGAACGCAGCCCCCGTTGCCACCGACACAGCCGCACCCGAAGACGAGCCCCCAGGCACACGCGGCGCCCCTGGCAGCGCGCCAAATCGGCCGTCAAAAGCAGCCGGCGTGCCATGGTGCGGGTTGATGCCGACACCGGAAAAGGCGAATTCCACCATCTGCGTGCGCCCAATCACGGTGCCTCCTGCCGCGCGCAGACGCTGCACGGCCGCTGCATCACAAGCCGCAGGCGGCGCCTCGGCCAGTACTTTGGAGCCTGCCGGGGTAGGCATCCCTTGCATGTCAAACAGGTCTTTCACCGACACTGCCAGACCGGCCAGGGGGCGATGGGCTTGCCCAGGGTTGGCGGCTTCGCGGGCAGCCTGCTCCGGCAGCAAGGGCGTGAAGACATGCTGGCATTCGGGAGCGAGTGCCCGCTCGATGCAGCGTGCCATTTCCGCCACTGCAGTGGTGTCGCCGGCGTGCAGCAGGCGCAGCGTACTGTCAAGGTCTTTTGCCATGCCTATGCTAGAATCCTTGGGTTTTGCGGGGCGTTAACCCTTAGCGAAACCAATAGCAAACCAGTCCCGCCAAGGTGTTGCGGCCCAGCCAGCGAATTGAGTGGTGGGCAGCGATGTCGGACTGGATTTTAGACCCAACCTTTGGAGCACTTTTATGGCAGTCACTATGCGCGAAATGCTGGAAGCCGGCGTTCACTTCGGCCACCAGACCCGGTTTTGGAACCCCAAGATGGCTCCGTACATCTTTGGCCATCGCAACAAGATTCACATCATCAACTTGGAAAAATCGCTTCCGCTGCTTCAGGAAGCCACCAAGTTTGCCCAGCAACTGACCGCCAATCGCGGCACCGTGCTGTTTGTCGGTACCAAGCGCCAGGCCCGTGACACCATTGCCGCTGAAGCCCTGCGCGCTGGCGTGCCCTACGTGAACCAGCGCTGGCTGGGCGGCATGTTGACCAACTTCAAGACCGTCAAGACCTCCATCAAGCGCCTCAAAGACATGAAGGCGCAGCAGGAAGGCGGCCTCGAAGCCCTGAGCAAGAAAGAGCAACTCATGTTCACGCGTGAGATCGAGAAGCTCGAAAAGGACATCGGCGGCATTCAGGACATGGCTGCGTTGCCCGACGCCATCTTCGTGGTCGACGTGGGCTTCCACAAGATCGCCATTGCCGAAGCCAAGAAGCTCGGTATTCCGCTGATTGGCGTGGTCGACACCAACCACTCGCCTGAAGGCATTGACCACGTCATTCCTGGCAACGACGACTCCGCCAAGGCGGTGGATCTGTATGTGCGCGCCATGGCCGACGCAGTCATCGAAGGCCGCAACAACGCGGTCAACGACGTGGTGAAGGCGGTTTCCGCAGAAGCCTCGGACGAGTTCGTGGAAGTCGAAAGCTCCGCTGCCTGAGCCTTCCCCCTGGCCGCGCGACGCTGTGTCGCGGAAAAAAGCGGGGCTCAATTGCCCCCTTTTTTTTATATTGATATGAATTGATTCTGGAGAACGACTGATGGCTGCAATTACCGCAAGCATGGTGGGCGAACTGCGCGCAAAGACCGACGCGCCGATGATGGAGTGCAAGAAGGCACTGACCGAAGCCGCGGGCGACATGGTCAAGGCCGAAGAATTGCTGCGCGTGAAGCTCGGCACCAAGGCCGGCAAGGCCGCGTCGCGCATCACGGCCGAAGGCGTGGTGGCAAGCTTCATCGATGGCAACACCGGCGCGCTGCTCGAAGTCAACAGCGAAACCGACTTTGTCAGCAAGAACGACAGCTTCCTCGCCATGGCCAATGGAGCCGCCAAGCTGGTCGCCCTGCACAACCCTGCCGACATCGCCGCCCTGGGTGCGCTGCCCTATGAGCAGGACAGCTTCGGTCCCACGCTGGAAGACGTTCGCAAGGGTCTGATCGGAAAGATTGGCGAGAACATGTCGTTCCGCCGCTTCCAGCGTTTTGCCGGCAGCGACAAGCTTGCTTCCTACCTGCACGGCACGCGCATTGGCGTCGTAGTGCAGTACGAGGGCGATGAGGCCGCTGCCAAGGATGTTGCCATGCACATTGCCGCCATGAAGCCCGTGGCGCTTGCAAGCAGTGACGTGCCGGCCGAGTTGATTGAAAAAGAGCGCTCGGTGGCCTCTGCCAAGGCGGCGGAAGACAAGGCCAAGGCGCAAGCCGAAGGCAAGCCGGTGCAGTCCGATGAAATCGTGACCAAGCGCATCGAAGGCGGCGTGCAGAAGTACCTCAAGGAAGTGTCGCTGTTCAATCAGGCTTTCGTGAAGAACGACAAGCAAAGCGTCGAACAAATGCTCAAAGAGCGCACCACCACCGTCAAGGGTTTCACGCTGTACGTGGTCGGCGAGGGCATCGAGAAGAAGGTGGACGACTTTGCCGCCGAAGTGGCTGCCCAGGTCGCCGCCGCCAAGGCCGGCGCCTGAGTTTCTGGTCGCCGATTTATCGCCGAATTGCCGGCCTTTTGCCCTGTCCTACGAAAGAAACCCATGACCTCCTCCACGCCGGCCTATAAGCGCATCTTGCTCAAGCTGTCGGGCGAGGCGCTGATGGGCGACGACGCGTTCGGCATCAACCGCGCCACCATCGTGCGCATGGTGGGCGAGGTGGCGGAAATTACCCGCATGGGCGTTGAGGTGGCGGTGGTGATTGGCGGGGGAAATATCTTTCGCGGGGTCGCGGGCGGTGCCGAAGGCATGGACCGTGCCACAGCCGACTACATGGGCATGCTGGCTACGGTGATGAATGCACTGGCGTTGGCGGACACCATGGACAAGCAGGGGCTCACAGCGCGCGTGATGTCGGCCATCTCCATCGAGCAGGTGGTTGAGCCATATGTGCGCCCCAAGGCGTTGCAATACTTGGAAGAAGGCAAGGTGGTGGTGTTTGCCGCCGGCACCGGCAATCCTTTTTTCACCACCGACACGGCGGCGGCCCTGCGCGGCGCCGAGATTGGCGCCGAGCTCGTCCTCAAGGCCACCAAAGTCGATGGCGTGTACACCGCAGACCCGCACAAAGACCCCTCGGCCACGCGCTATGCGACACTGACATTTGACGAAGCCATGGCACGCAACCTGGGCATCATGGACGCCACGGCGTTTGCCTTGTGCCGAGACCAGAAGCTCCCCGTCAAGGTGTTTTCCATCTTCAAACCCGGCGCGCTCAAGCGCGTCGTCATGGGCCTGGACGAAGGCACGCTGGTGCACGCCTGAAGCGTTGCGCGGCGGCCGCAGGCCCCGATTTCGAGGAGAACGAACATGACAGCCGACATTCGCAAGACCATGGAGGGCAAGATGGATCAGTCCATCGTGGCCTTCAAGAACAACCTGCAGAAGATCCGCACGGGCCGCGCCAGCCCGGCCCTGCTGGACTCGATCCACGTCGATTACTACGGCTCGATGGTGCCGCTCAGCCAGGTTGCCAATGTGCAACTGCTCGATGCCCGCACGATCAGCGTGCAGCCTTGGGAAAAAAACATGGGCGCCAAAATCGAAAAGGCGATTCGGGAGAGCGATCTGGGCCTGAACCCCGCCTCCCTGGGTGAGCTGATTCGCGTGCCCATGCCGCCGATGAGCGAAGAGCGCCGCAAGGAGATGACCAAGCTTGCACGCAACGAGGGCGAGTCGGCCAAGATCGCTGTGCGCAACCTGCGCCGCGACGCCAACGAGGCGGTCAAGCGCCTGGTGAAGGACAAGCTGGCGTCTGAAGACGACCAGAAGCGGTCCGAATCCGACATTCAAAAAATCACCGACCGCCATATCACCGAAATCGATGCCTTGGTAGCCGCCAAGGAGCAGGACATCCTGGCGGTGTGAAGCCGCTGCGGCACGCTCCCTCCATGGTCTCACCCCTGCCTGCTCCTGAGCACATTGCCATCGTCATGGATGGCAATGGCCGCTGGGCCAAGCGCCGATTTTTGCCGCGCCTGGCCGGCCACAAGCAGGGCGTGGATTCATTGCGCCGCTGCGTCAAGGCCTGCGCCGAACGCGGCGTGTCGGCGTTGACGGTGTTCGCTTTTTCTTCCGAAAATTGGAGCCGTCCGCCCGAGGAAGTTTCCGGCCTGATGGAGTTGCTCGCCCGAGCGATCGGGCGCGAAGTCCCCCAATTGGCCCGGGATGGTATTCGCGTGCGTTTCGTGGGCGACCGTGCCAGCCTGTCAGTGCCGTTGCGCGCTGGCCTGGAGCAGGCGGAATCCGAGACGGCCCATTGCCAGCTCATGCTGCTCAACATTTGCTTCAACTATGGTGGGCGTTGGGATATCGCGCAGGCAGCGGCGGGCCTGGCGGCGCGCGGGGAGGCCATCACGCCGGAGAGTCTGGACAGGGCCATGGCCCTCTCGCATGTCCGTGACCCGGACCTGTTGATCCGTACCGGCGGGGAGATGCGCCTGAGCAATTTTTTGCTCTGGCAGGCGGCCTATTCGGAACTGGTGTTCAGCGACAAACTCTGGCCCGACTTCGATGAGGCAGCGCTGGACTCCGCCATCGCCGCGTACCACGCCCGTGAGCGCCGTTTTGGCCTGATTTCCGAACAACTTGCCAGTGAGTCGCCGGTGCTGGCGCGCGCCTGAAAGGCCTTCATGCTCAAGCAGCGCATTCTCACCGCCCTGGTTCTGCTGGCCATTTTGTTGCCCGCGCTGTTCTATCCCGACCCGGCAGCGTTTGCCGGTGTGGTGCTGGTGTTGATGGCTGGCGCCGCTTGGGAGTGGGGACGCCTCAATGGCTGCTCGTTTGCAGCGTCGCTGGCGCTTTCTGCTGTGTGCGTCGCCTTGTGCGCCGCGGCTTGGCTGGCCGGCTGGACGGCGCAGCCCCTGACCCTGCTGTGGACCTTGGCCGCCGGTGTCTGGGTCTTGGGCAGCGCCTGGTTGCTGCGCGCAGGCGTGCCGGGTTGGCCGCGCATTCCGCGCGCATTGCGTCTTGTGCTGGGTGTGCTCGGATTGTGGCTGGCCTGGCTGGCGGTAGTGCAGGCGCGGATCATTGGCATCAATTTTTTGCTTTCGGTGATGACGCTGGTCTGGATGGCCGACATTGCCGCGTATTTCGCCGGTCGCACCTTTGGCCTGCGCTTTACCAAAAACAAGCTGGCGCCTTCCATCAGCCCCGGCAAGAGTTGGGAGGGCGTCTGGGGCGGCATGGCAGGCGTGTTGTTGCTGGGTCTGTGCTGGGTAGTGGCCGATGCACATTGGGAAGCGGCCGTGCCCAGTCTTTATTCGCGCTTGTGGGCACAGGGCGCTTGGCTGCTGCTGCTGGGCGCGCTCTTCATGGCTTGCATGAGCGTGGTGGGCGATCTCATTGAATCGCTGGTCAAGCGCAGCGCGGGCGCCAAGGACAGCAGCAATTTGCTGCCTGGCCACGGCGGGGTGCTTGACCGCGTGGACGCCTTGCTGCCCACGCTGCCCATCGCCATGATGCTTACCCGCCTGGTGTCCTGATGCGCCAGCGCGTAACGGTGCTCGGCTCCACCGGGTCGATCGGCAAGAACACCCTCGACGTGATCGCGCGCCACCCAGAGCGCTTTGAAGTCTTCGCCTTAAGTGCGGCGACCCAGACCGATTTGCTCCTGGCGCAATGCGCGCAATTTCGGCCCCGGTATGCCGTGATGGCGAGCGCACCGCACGCCCGCGATCTGGCGGAAAAAATCCAGTCCAATGGGCTTCCCACGCAGGTGCTGCAATCGCAAGATGCTCTTGAAATAATAGCGTCTCACGCCGAGGTGGACAGCGTGATGGCGGCCATCGTCGGAGCGGCCGGTCTGGCGCCCTGCCTGGCGGCCGCGCACGCTGGAAAGCGCTTGCTGCTCGCCAACAAGGAGGCGTTGGTGGTGGGTGGCGAGGTGTTCTTGCGCGCGGTGCGAGACGGCCACGCCACGCTGCTGCCCATTGACAGCGAGCATTCGGCGATTTTTCAGTCCCTGCCGGACGATCCTGCGACCTGGGGCGACCGGGTCGACAAAATCATTCTCACGGCCTCGGGCGGCCCGTTTCGCTCGCGCGCGCCGGCCAGCCTTCGCGACGTGACGCCCGAGGACGCCTGCGCCCACCCCAACTGGGTCATGGGCCGCAAGATATCGGTCGATTCGGCCACCATGATGAACAAGGCGCTCGAAGTGATCGAGGCGCGCTACTTGTTCGGTTTGGCGCCGGAGCAACTCGACGTCGTCATCCATCCGCAAAGCACCATCCACTCGATGGTCCAGTACCGCGACATGTCGGTGGTGGCGCAAATGGGCACGCCGGACATGCGGGTGCCCATTGCCTACGGCTTGTCGTGGCCCGAGCGTGTCGCTTCGGGCGCTGCAGCGCTTGATTTTCATGCGCTCGGCGCCATGACCTTCGAATCCATCGACGATCACGGGCATCCAGAGCGCTTCCCTTCGTTGCGTCTGGCCTGGGAAACCCTGGCCGCCCCGCCGGGAACCACTGTGGTGCTCAATGCGGCGAATGAGGTAGCGGTGGCGGCTTTTCTGGAGCGGCGCATCCGGTTTGACCAGATTCACGCCTTGAATGTCGAAACTTTGACCGCAGTTCCCTCCTCCAAGCCCGATTCGCTGGCAGCGCTGCTCGAACTTGACGCTCGGGCGCGCAGCAGCGCGCAGCAGCGCGCCGCGCGCATGGCGGCCTGACCTTCGCAAGGAGTTGCACGTGCTGACACTGATCGCTTTCATTGGCGCGCTTGCCATCCTCATTGCCGTGCACGAGTACGGCCACTACCGTGTGGCTGTGGCGTGCGGCGTAAAGGTGCTGCGGTTTTCCATTGGGTTTGGCAAACCCTTGTTGCGCTGGCAGCCCAAGGGCTCATCGACGGAATTTGTGTTGGCTGCCTTTCCGCTGGGTGGGTTCGTCCGCATGCTCGACGAGCGCGAAGCCCCGGTGCCCCCCGATGAGCGGCATCTGGCTTTCAATACGCAACCCTTGCGCGCGCGCGCCGCGATCGTTGCAGCGGGGCCTTTGGCCAATCTTTTACTAGCGGTGCTGTTGTATGCGCTGGTGAATTGGTCGGGCGTCCAGGAGCCCATGGCGTACCTCTCAAGCCCGCCGGTCGGCTCCATCGCGCAAGTGGCAGGACTGCATGGAGGTGAACGCGTGCAGAGCGCAGCGCTGGGCAACGATGAACCGCGTGTGCTGCGTTCTTTTGAAGACCTGCGCTGGACTCTTACCCGCGGCGCGCTGGATGGCACGCCGGTGCGGCTGGAAGTGGAGGCCCGCCCTGGCGCGCCTTTGCGCTCGGTGCTGTTGCCGCTCGATCAACTCGATGTGCGCGAGGCCGATGCCCAGTTGCTGCGCAAAATCGGCATCGCCACGCCTTGGACGCGGCCCGTGATCGGCGAGGTGATGGAGGGCGGCGCAGCGGCCCGCGCCGGCCTGCAGAGGGGTGATCTGGTCTTGCGCATTGGCGATGCGGAAATTGGCGATGCGCAGCAATTGCGTGAGCACATTCGCACTTCGGTGCGGGCCGGGGCGCCTGTGGCGCAGCGTTGGCACATCGAACGGGGTGGACGCGTGCTCGATCTGGACCTCGCTCCCGATATGGTGGACGAAGAGGGTGCGCAGATTGGCCGCATCGGTGCCTTCGTGGGCGAGCCACCTCGGTTCACCACCGTGCGCTATGGCGCGCTGGAAGGTCTGTGGGGTGGTGTGGAGCGCACTTGGCAAGTGTCTGCGCTGTCGCTCAAAATGATGGGGCGTATGTTGGTCGGAGAAGCCTCGATCAAGAATCTCAGCGGTCCGTTGACCATTGCCGACTACGCTGGCCGTTCGGCGCATGGCGGACTGACGCAGTATCTGACATTTCTCGCGCTCATCAGCGTGAGCTTGGGCGTGCTGAACTTGCTGCCCTTGCCGGTTCTCGATGGTGGACACCTGATGTATTATCTTTGGGAGGGTCTCACGGGCAAAGGCGTGTCCGAGGCCTGGATGGAAAAGCTGCAGCGCGGCGGTGTCGCGGTGCTGTTGCTGATGATGTCCATCGCATTGTTTAACGATCTGAACCGGCTGTTTGGCTAACCTGCGGGCCCCGGGCGATGGCGCACGGTGGCACCGACATCGACCTCTTTCCATGAATAAAAAACTACCTCGCTTTGGCGTGCGGACCATTGCGGCCGTGGCGGCTCTGGTTCTCGCGGCCCAGTCGGCCTGGGCCCTGGAGCCTTTCAAGGTGCGCGATATCCGGGTCGAAGGCTTGCAGCGCATCGAACCTGGGACGGTGTTTGCGTCGCTGCCGCTGCGTGTGGGCGACGAATACAGCGATGACAAGGGCTCGGCGGCGATTCGAGCGCTGTTTGGCCTGGGCCTGTTTACCGACGTGCGCCTCGAAGCCTCGGGTGACATATTGGTCGTGGTGGTGCAGGAGCGTCCCACGGTTGCCGATGTTGAGTTCGCCGGCGCACGCGAGTTCGACAAGGAAACGCTCAAGAACGTCATGCGCGACATCGGCCTGACCGACGGACGCCCTTACGACAAGGCGCTGACCGATCGCGCCGAGCAGGAACTCAAGCGCCAGTACCTGAACAAGAGCTTCTATGCTGCCGAGGTGGTCACCACGGTCACGCCGGTTGAGCGCAACCGCGTCAACCTGACCTTTACCGTGACCGAGGGGGATACGGCACGCATCAAGGATATCCACATTGTGGGCAACAAAGTCTTCAGTGAATCGACGCTCAAGGGCCTGTTTGACCAGGACACCGGCGGCTGGCTCAGTTGGTACACCAAGTCTGACCGCTATGCGCGCTCCAAACTCAATGCCGATCTGGAAACGCTGCGCTCGTACTACCTGCAGCGCGGCTACCTGGAGTTCCGAATCGATTCCACGCAAGTGGCGCTGACCCCGGACAAACAGGACATCTCCATTACCGTCAACGTGACCGAAGGCGAACGCTTTGTGGTCTCCAGCGTCAAGCTGGAGGGCAATTACCTGGACCGCGACGACGAGTTCAAGTCCCTGGTGGCGATTCGCGCTGGCGAGCCCTACAACGCCGATCAGGTGGCGGAAACCACGAAGGCGTTTTCTGACCACTTTGGAAACTTCGGTTTTGCGTTTGCGCGCATCGAGGCCGTTCCCGAAATCGATCGCGAGAAGGGCCAGGTGGCGCTCGTCCTGACCTCTGACCCACAGCGCCGGGCCTACGTGCGGCGCATCAGCGTCGCGGGCAACGATCGCACGCGCGACGAAGTGGTTCGGCGCGAATTCCGTCAGTTTGAGGCGTCCTGGTACGACGGCGAGAAAATCCGCCTCTCGCGCGACCGCGTGGACCGGCTGGGTTACTTTACCGAGGTTGACGTGGAGAGTCAGGAAGTGCCTGGCGCACCCGATCAGGTTGATCTGGTGATCAGCGTGAAGGAAAAGCCGACAGGCTCCTTGCAGTTGGGCGCGGGCTTTTCCAGTGCCGAGAAAGTGTCCTTCTCGTTTGCCATCAAGCAGGAAAACGTTTTTGGTTCGGGCAACTACCTGGGCATCGACGTCAACACCAGCAAGTACAAGCGCACCTTGGTGTTCAGTACCACCAATCCGTATTTCACCCAGGACGGTATTTCGCGCACGATCGACCTGTATTACCGCACTGACAAGCCCTATGAGGACCAGGGCGGCAACTATGAACTGGTGACCACGGGGGCCAGCGCACGTTTCGGTGTCCCCTTCAGCGAAACCGATACCGTGTTTTTTGGCGGCGGGCTGGAGCAGACCCGCATCAAGCCGGGCACCAACATTCCCGCGGCATATCTGGTCTATGCGGATCGCTATGGCTACACCAGCTCGGCTGTGCCGCTCACCATTGGCTGGTCGCGCGACAGCCGCGACAGCGCTTTGGCCCCCAATGCAGGGGTCTACCAGAAGCTCAATTCGGAATGGTCCATTGCGGGCGATGCGCGCTACCTGCGGGCGAACTACCAGTACCAGCAGTACGTGCCGCTGAACAAGAAGTTCACGTTGGCCTTTAACGGCGAGCTGGGGCTGGGCAAGGGCATCAATGGGCGGCCATTCCCGGTGTTCAAGAACTTCTATTCGGGCGGCCTGGGATCTGTGCGTGGCTTTGACCAGGGCACCCTGGGTCCGCGTGACGTCACAGGTGCATCTTTGGGTGGTCCGAAAAAAGTCTCGCTCAATGTCGAGCTGATCGCTCCTTTCCCGGGCGCGGGCAACGACCGCACGCTGCGCGTCTTCACTTTCGCCGACATCGGCAACGTGTATGGCGACAACGAGCGTGTCCGTCTCAGTGAAATGCGTGCCTCGGTGGGCGTTGGCCTGAGCTGGATCTCGCCGCTCGGTCCCTTGCGCCTCGCGTACGCCAAGCCAGTGCGAAAATTTGCCGGCGATAGAATCCAGGAACTGCAATTCCAGATCGGAACGTCTTTCTAATGAAACATTTTTCTCGTTACGCCGCATGCACATTGGCACTGGCCGCGATGGCTGCCTGGGCGCCTGCGCAGGCCCAGGAATTCAAGGCTGGTTTCGTTCACACCGAGCGCGTCTTTCGCGAAGCCACCACCGCGAAGGCTGCTCAGGCCAAGCTTGAGCAGGAGTTCTCGCGGCGCGACAAGGAACTGCTTGATCAGGGCAATGCTCTCAAGGTAGCCAATGAAAAATTCGAGCGCGAAGCCCCGACGCTGTCCGAGAGCCAGCGCTCGACGCGCCAGCGCCAGTTGGTGGACCAGGACCGTGATTTCCAGCGCAAGCGCCGCGAATTCCAGGAAGACCTCAACCTGCGCAAGAGCGAAGAGCTGACCCAGATGGGAGATCGCGTGAACAAGGTGGTCAAGCAGATCGCGGAGCAGGAAAAGTACGACATCATTCTCGACCAGGCCGTCTACATCAATCCCAAGAACGACATCACCGACAAAGTGATCAAGGCGCTCAATGCTGCGCCGGCCAAATAAGCGCGCTGAGCATTCTGCGGGTTTGGCGTGAGTCTTTGCCTGGGGGAAATCGTTGAGGCCTTGGGTGGCTGCCTGCACGGAGACGCCGAACTGCGCATTGAGCGGCTGGCGCCACTGGAGACGGCTGGTCCGAGGGCGCTGAGCTTTCTCAGCAACCCGCGCTATCAGCAGCAACTGGCCGCCTCTCAGGCGGCCTGCGTCATTGTGGGGCCAGCCATGGCCGATGCGGCGCGTGCGCGTGGGGCCTGCATCGTGGCGGAAGACCCCTATGTCTATTTCGCCCGCGCCACCCAGCTGTGGAAGCACCGCACGGCGCCGCCCCAGCAGGCCGGTATTCACCCGAGCGCGGTGGTGAGTGCCGACGCACAGATGCATGCCACAGCCTGCGTCGGACCTTTGTGCGTGGTGGAGCGGGGTGCCAGTGTGGGCGCGGGCACGGTGCTGCACCCACGCGTCACCGTGGGTGAAAACTGCCATATCGGTGAGCGCTGCATCGTGCACTCCGGCGCGGTCATCGGCGCGGACGGCTTTGGCTTTGCGCCCGAGCGCGGCACCTGGGTCAAGATCGAGCAACTCGGTGCCGTGCGCATTGGCGACGACGTGGAGATCGGGGCCAACACCTGTATTGACCGCGGCGCGCTGGACGACACGGTGATCGAGGACGGCGTCAAGATCGACAACCTGGTGCAGATCGGCCACAACGTTCGCGTCGGGCGCCACAGCGCCATGGCCGGGTGCGTGGGCGTCGCGGGAAGTGCGCAGATTGGTGAACACTGCACCTTTGGCGGTGGCGCCATCGTGCTGGGCCACCTCAGCGTGGCCAACCACGTGCATGTGTCGGCCGCCACGGTGGTCACGCGCTCGCTGACGCGGCCTGGTCAATACACGGGGATGTTTCCTATCGATGACAATGCGCGATGGGAAAAGAACGCTGCCACGCTTAAGCAATTGCATAGCTTGCGCGAGCGCATCAAGGCGCTTGAAGGCCTCCTGCAGAACAACAAGATCGAACGCTCATGATGGATATTCACGCAATTCTGAAACAGCTCCCCCACCGCTACCCCTTTTTGTTGGTGGATCGGGTGCTCGAACTCGAACGCAACACGCGCATTAAGGCCGTCAAGAACGTCACTTTCAACGAGCCCTATTTCATGGGACATTTCCCCGGCCACCCCGTCATGCCAGGAGTGCTCATTCTTGAAGCCCTGGCCCAGGCCGCAGGGTTGCTGGCGTTCGACGCCATGGGTCAGGTGCCCGATGAAAACAATATTTACTACTTTGTCGGCATCGATGGTGCCCGCTTCAAGCGGCCCGTCGAGCCGGGGGACCAGCTGATGCTCGACATCACCATCGACCGCGTGCGAGGAGGCATCTGGAAGTTCAACGGCATCGCGCGCGTGGGTGACGAAGTGGCCTGTGAGGCCCAACTCATGTGCACCATGCGCGCCGTGGGCTGACGGAGGGCGCGGGATTGGCAGCGGCCCACATTCACTCCACCGCCGTGGTGGACGCGGCAGCGCAGATCGACGTTTCGGTGCAGATCGGCCCGTACACGGTCATCGGGCCGAACGTGCGCATTGGTGCGGGCACCACCGTGGGAGCGCACTGCGTGATTGACGGCCACACCCACATTGGTCAGGACAACCGCATTTTTCAGTTTGCGTCCGTCGGTGCGCCGCCGCAAGACAAGAAATATGCCGGTGAACCCACGGCCCTGGTCATTGGCGATCGCAACACCATCCGCGAGTTCTGCACCATCAACACCGGCACGGCGCAGGGCGGCGCCGTCACCACCGTGGGCGACGACAACTGGATCATGGCCTACGTCCACATCGCGCACGACTGCACGGTGGGCCATGGCACGGTGCTGGCCAACAATGCCACGCTGGCGGGCCATGTGCAGATCGACGATTTCGCCATCATCGGCGGGCTCACCGGCATCCACCAGTTCACGCGCGTGGGCGCCTATGTGATGGCGGGTTTTGCCAGCCACATCTCGCAGGACGTGCCGCCCTTCATGATGGTGGACGGCAACCCCTTGGCGGTGCGTGGCCTGAACGCCGAAGGCCTGCGGCGGCGGGGTTTTTCCAGCGCGCGGGTTGCGGTCATCAAGCAAATGCACCGTCTGCTGTACCGCCAAGGCCTGACGCTGGCCGCAGCGCGCGAGGCCATCGCCAACTTGCCTGCGGGTGGCGAGGCGCAGCAGGATGTTGACCGGATGCTCGAACTGCTGGGCGCCTCTGCGCGCGGCATCGTTCGCTGAGGGTATGACGCAGCAACCCCGCATCGCCATGGTGGCGGGCGAAACGTCTGGCGATCTGCTGGCCAGCCTGCTGCTGGGCGGCATGCGCGGTCTTTGGCCCGATTTGCAGGTCTACGGCATAGGCGGTTCCCAGATGGCCAGGCAAGGCTTTGACGCCTGGTGGCCGAGCGAGCGCCTTGCCGTGCACGGCTACAGTTTCGAACTGCTGCGCCGCCTCGCCGAGCTCGTTCGCATGCGGCGCCAGTTGCGCGCCCGGCTGCTGGCTGAGCCGCCCGATGTGTTCATCGGCGTGGACGCTCCCGATTTCAATCTGGCACTCGAAACCGACCTGCGCGCCGCCAGCATCAAGACCGTGCATTTTGTCTGCCCGTCCATCTGGGCCTGGCGCGCCGATCGGGTGGAGAAGATCCGCCGTGCGGCCGACCACGTGCTGTGCATCTTTCCGTTCGAGCCTGCGCTGCTGGCGGAGCACGGCATTGCGGCCACCTATGTTGGTCACCCCCTGGCCGGCGTGATTCCCATGGAGCCCGACCGCCGTGCGGCCCGTGCCCAATTGGGACTGCGGGACGGTGATGCGGTGCTGGCCATACTGCCCGGCAGCCGTTCTGCCGAGGTGCAGTACATTGCTCCAAGGTTTTTTGAGGCTGCAGCGCTTATCCATCAAGCGCTTCCAGCTATAAAAATGATAGTTCCTGCGGTCCCAGCCTTACTCAACCGTATCGAGCAAGCGGCGCGTGCCTGCGGTCTGGGCGATGTGTTGCAGGTCATTCCCGGTCAATCGCACACGGCCTTGGCGGCCTGTGATGTGACCCTGATTGCCAGCGGCACCGCGACCTTGGAAGCTGCGCTGTTCAAGCGCCCCATGGTCATTGGCTACCGCATGCATCCGCTGAGCTGGCGCCTGATGCGCCGCAAGCAATTGCAGCCGTGGGTGGGCTTGCCCAATATTTTGTGCAAGGATTTTGTCGTACCCGAACTTCTCCAGGACGATGCCACGCCGCAGGCGCTGGCCGCTGCGGTGCTGCAGTGGTTTGATGCGCTGGAGCAGGACCCTGACCGAATGACCGCGCTGCACCAGCGCTTTACCGCGCTGCATGAAAGTCTGCAGCGCAACACCCCCCAACTGGCCGCCGATGCAATCCAGAAAGTCCTTGCCACCACGGCCTGAACAGTCCCGCCTGCCCTGGCACCCTTGCGGCCTGGTGGCCGGGGTGGACGAAGCGGGTCGCGGCCCGCTGGCTGGCCCGGTGGTGGCGGCGGCCGTCATTCTGGATGATTTGCACCCCATTGCCGGGTTGGCAGACTCCAAGAAACTGACACCGTCCCGGCGCGAAAAGCTCTACGACGAAATTCGCGCCAAGGCGCTGTGTTGCAGCATTGCCGAGGCCAGCGTGGAAGAGATCGACCGGCTCAACATCCTGCAGGCCACGCTGCTGGCCATGCGCCGGGCCGTGATGGGCCTGCGGCTCAAACCGGCCATGGTGCTGGTCGACGGCAACCGCCTGCCGCTGCTTGACATGCCGGCCGAGGCCATCGTCAAGGGCGACGCCTTGGTACAAGCCATCTCGGCCGCATCCATTCTGGCCAAGGTGCACCGTGACCGTTGGTGTGTCCAGGTGCACGACGACTTCCCGCAATACGGTTTTGCCGGACACAAGGGCTACGGTACGGCCGCCCACATGGCGGCCCTGCACGCGCATGGCGCATGCATTCACCATCGGCGCTCGTTTGCGCCCGTGGCGCAGAGCCTGCGTGAAGAGATCTGCCGATGACCTCGCCCTCGGTGACGGCCATCCATTCGCGGGACAACGCCTTCGTCAAAGATCTGCGCCGCCTGGCACAGGACAGCACGCAATATCGCAAGCAGGGCCGTGTCTGGCTCGAAGGGGATCACCTCTGCCGCGCCGCGCTGGCGCGCGGACAGAGTGTCTCCATTGCGGTTTTTTCGGAGTCTTTTTGGCCGTTAGCGCAGGTGGAATGGGCGCAAGCAGCTAGTAAAACGATAGTGCTGTTCGATGCCTTGTTTGCCGACATCAGCGGCCTGGAGTCTCCGGCGCGCATGGGCTTCATCATTGAACTGCCTGCCGCCACCGCCCTGCAACCCGATGCGGCGACGGTGGTGCTCGACCGCGTGCAGGACGCTGGCAACGTGGGCTCCATTTTGCGCAGCGCTTCCGCGTTTGGATTTCAGCAAGTGGTGGCCCTCAAGGGCAGCGCTGCCTTGTGGTCGCCCAAGGTGCTCCGGGCGGGCATGGGCGCGCATTTTGCGCTGGACCTGATCGAGGCGGCAAGCCTTGAAGACCTTGAGTCGCTGCAGGTGCCAATGCTGGTCACCCATGTGCATGAAGGCGACTTCCTGCATCGCACCGAATTGCCCTGGCCCTGCGCCTGGGTGCTGGGCCACGAAGGGCAGGGCGTGTCGGCCGCGCTGGAGGGGCGGGCCACCCGGCGCATCCGCATCGCCCAGCCGGGCGGCGAAGAGTCGCTCAACGTGGCGG
>JBATPF010000379.1:0-1709 GCA_049291355.1 Giesbergeria sp. | reverse complement strand
CAACAAGTCCTGGTGCGCCGCGCGCAGGCGCGCCAGTTCCTGCATGCCCTGCGCTTCCTGAGTTCCGTGCGCGGGCGCGCCGCCCAGGGCGGGGGCCGATGAAAAACCTTCGGGTGCGGTGCCGGTCATGCTCTCGCTCCTTCTGCGCGCCGCTTTCAGGGCGCGGGTTTCTTGGCCGGCCGCTTCCAGCCGGTGATGTTGGTTTGCCGTCCACGTGCCACGCTCAGCGCGCCGGCAGGTACATCTTTGCTGATGGTCGAGCCGCCACCCACGGTGGCGCCCGCGCCCACGGTGACCGGCGCCACCAGCACGCAGTTGCTGCCAATGTGCACGTCGGCTTCGATCACCGTGCGGTGCTTGTTGGCCCCGTCGTAGTTGGCGGTGATGCTGCCGGCGCCATAGTTCACGCGCTCGCCCACTGTAGCGTCGCCCAGGTAAGCCAGGTGGTTGGCCTTGGCACCGTCGGCCAACTGGCTGTTTTTTACTTCGACGAAATTGCCAATGTGTACTTCGCGCCCGAGCCGCGCGCCGGGGCGCAGGCGGGCAAAGGGGCCGACCAGTGTGCCCTCGCCCACCTGCACCCCGGCCGCTTCGCCGTCGATGTGGGTGAAGGGGTGAATCACCGCGCCGGCAGCAATGGACGCGTTGGCAATGCAGCAGTAGGCACCAATGCGCACACCTTCGCCCAATTCGACCCGGCCGGTGAAGATGCAACCGACATCGATTTCCACATCTTGCGCGCAGACCAGTTCGGCGCGTGCGCCGCTGCCGGCATCGTCGCGCAGGTCAAAGCGTGCCGGGTCCAGAAGGCGCACGCCCTGCTCCATCAAGGCGGCAGCGGCACGACTCTGGTGGGCGCGCTCCAGCTCGGCCAGTTGCGCCGGGCTGTTGACGCCCGCCACCTGCACCGCGTCGTCAATGGTGTGCGTGGTCACCGGCACGCCTTGCGCCACGGCCATCGCTACCACTTCGGTCAGGTAATACTCGCCCTGGGCGTTCTGGTTCGACAGGCGCGGCAGCCACTGCAGCAGCAGGCGCGCGGGCACGGCGAGGATGCCGCTGTAGACCTCGGTAATGGCGCGCTGGGCGTCGCTCGCGTCTTTTTCCTCGACGATGCCGCGCACGGTGCCGTCTGCGCCGCGCACGATGCGGCCATAGCCCTTGGGGTCGGGCAGGCGCACGGTGAGCAGCGCCAGCGCTTCGTCCGCACAAGCCTGCACCAGGGCGCGCACGGTGGCCGGCTGCGTCAGCGGTACGTCGCCCGAGAGCACGAGCACGGTGCCGTCGTCCTGCAGCAGCGGCGCGGCCTGCTGCACCGCGTGGCCGGTGCCGAGCTGCGGCTCCTGGCGCACAAATTTCAGGTCAAATGGGACTCCAGCGCTTATCCCGCTTGTGCAAGCAGCTTCTACTTCCATAGCGCCATGGCCGGTAATGACGATGGCGCTGCGCGCGCCCAGCGCGCTCGCCTGGCCCAGCACATGCTGCAGCAGCGGGCGGCCTGCCAGGCGCTGCAGCACTTTGGGAATGCGGCTTTTCATTCGCGTGCCCTTGCCGGCAGCCATGATCACGATGTCAATGGGGTTCATGCTTCGCGTCTGTGCACCGGGCGGCGCCCGGCCTCGCGCCGCATTATCCCCGCCAGCCGATGGGGCCGATGGGCAGGCTCAGCAGCTTGCTGCCGGGGCGCAAGCAGGCGCACGGCGCAGCAC
>JBATPF010000378.1:0-5991 GCA_049291355.1 Giesbergeria sp. | reverse complement strand
GGCGCGGGCCGATCTGGCGGGCGTAGCTGCGGCCGGCGGGCGTCAAGGCCACGCCGTGGCGGGTGCGGCGAAACAGCGCTACGCCCAGAAAAGCCTCCAGGCCGAGAATCTGGCGCGACACCGCGCTTTGCGTCAGCGCAAGTTCGTCGGCGGCACGGGTGTAGCTTTCGTGGCGCGCAGCGGCGTCGAAACAGGCCAGGGCCTGGGTAGAAGGAAGGGTACGGCGCATGGGCGAAGGGCAAGAGGGTTTGGCTTCCCGCATTCTGGAGCAAATGGCGTCTTGTATGACACAACCGCATAACTGCGTTCCATCTTCTCGCTTGCGGCGTATGGCGCAAGGCCTCTACCATGGCGCACCATTCGCATTCAATGCGTTTTTTGCACATCAACCCTCCCACCCAACACGCACCGGAGATCGCCATGGCCCACGCCACCTTTCATTGGGACGACCCCTTTTTGCTCGACCAGCAGTTGAGCGACGACGAGCGCATGGTGCGCGATGCTGCTGCCGCCTATTGCCAGGACAAGCTGGCGCCCCGCGTGCTGGAAGCCTTCCGCCACGAGCGCATGGACACCAGCATCTTTCGCGAGATGGGCGAAGTCGGCCTGCTCGGCCCCACCATCCCAGAGCAGTACGGTGGCCCGGGGTTGAACTACGTCGCTTACGGCCTGATTGCCCGCGAGGTGGAGCGCGTCGATTCGGGCTACCGCTCAATGGCCAGCGTGCAAAGTTCGCTGGTGATGGTGCCGATTTACGAGTTTGGCACCGAGGCGCAGCGCCAGAAGTACCTGCCCAAACTGGCAACTGGCGAGTGGATTGGCTGCTTTGGCCTGACCGAACCCGACCACGGTTCGGACCCCGGCAGCATGGCCAGCCGCGCCAAGAAGGTAGCGGGCGGCTACGAGCTTTCAGGCAGCAAGATGTGGATCACCAACAGCCCCGTGGCCGACGTGTTTGTGGTGTGGGCCAAGGAAGTGAGCGAGGCCGGTGCCGTCGGCCCGATTCGCGGCTTCATTCTCGACAAGGGTATGAAGGGCCTGTCGGCCCCGGCCATCCACGGCAAGGTAGGCCTGCGCGCCAGCGTGACGGGCGAAATCGTGATGGACAAGGTGTTTGTGCCCGAAGAGAACGCTTTCCCCGAAGTGCAGGGTTTGAAAGGTCCGTTCACCTGCTTGAACAGCGCGCGCTACGGCATCGCCTGGGGGGCCCTGGGCGCAGCCGAGTTTTGCATGCACACGGCGCGCCAGTACACGCTGGACCGCAAGCAATTCGGCCGCCCCCTGGCTGCCAACCAGTTGATCCAGAAAAAGCTGGCCGACATGCAGACCGAGATTGCGCTGGGCCTGCAAGGCTGCCTGCGACTGGGGCGCATGAAGGACGAAGGCACGGCCGCTGTCGAAGCCACTTCGATCATCAAGCGCAACAGCTGCGGCAAGGCGCTCGACATCGCCCGCATGGCGCGCGACATGATGGGCGGCAACGGCATCAGCGACGAATTCGGCGTGGCGCGGCATCTGGTGAACCTGGAGGTGGTGAACACCTACGAGGGCACGCACGACGTGCACGCGCTGATCCTGGGCCGCGCCATCACAGGGATTGCGGCCTTTGCAAACTGAAATTTTGATAAAAATTGGCCTCCAGCGCTTATCCCATAAGTGCTACCAGCTATCTTTTTAAAAGCATTATGAGCCTCCGTACTCCCCCCGCAGGCGCCCTGGACGGCATCCGCGTGCTCGACCTCTCGCGCGTGCTGGCGGGCCCCTGGTGCACGCAAATATTGGCGGACCTGGGCGCCGATGTGGTGAAGATCGAGCGGCCCGGCGTCGGGGACGATACCCGCCACTGGGGCCCACCCTTTCTGAAAGATGCCGACGGCCACGACACCGATCAGGCCAGCTACTACACCGCCTGCAACCGCAACAAGCGCTCGGTCACGCTCGACATCGCGACGACGGAAGGGCAAAAACTGATCCGCCAAATGGCGCTGCAGGCGGACATCGTGGTCGAGAACTTCAAGGTCGGCGGGCTGGCGCAATACGGCCTGGACCACGTCAGCCTGATGGCGCTGAACCCCCGCCTCATCTACTGCTCCATCACCGGCTTTGGTCAGGACGGGCCGTATGCCGAGCGCGCGGGTTACGACCTGATGATCCAGGCCATGACCGGCATGATGAGCATCACCGGCCGGCCGGACGGCGAGAGTGGCGGTGGCCCGCTGCGCGTGGGCGTGGCGCTGACCGATCTGTTCACCGGCGTCTACGCCAGCACCGCCATCCTGGCGGCACTCAACGTACGCCACAGCACCGGGCGCGGCCAGCACATCGACATGGCCTTGCTCGACGTGGGCATGGCCATTCTGGCCAACCAGGCATCCGGCTTTTTGGCCACGGGCGTGGCCCCCATGCGCCAGGGCAATAGCCACCCCAGCCTTGCGCCCTACCAGGACTTTCCCACGCTGGATGGCGCCATGCTGCTGGCGATTGGCAACGACGGGCAGTTTGCGCGCTTCTGTCAGGCTGTGGGTCACCCGGAATGGGCCAAAGACCCGCGTTTTGCCAGCAACACCTTGCGCGTGCGCCACCGCAACGACCTCATCCCCGCGATGGAAGCGGTGACACGCACCCGCAGCACGGCCGACTGGGTGGCCCTGCTGGAAGACAAGGCGGTGCCCTGTGGCCCCATCAACGACATCGCCCAGGCGTTTGGCGACCCCCAAGTGCAAGCGCGTGGCTTGGCCGTTGCACTGCCGCGCTGGCCCGACGGCGCGGCGCCCGATGGCGTGGCGTCGATCACCGGCGTCGCCAGCCCGCTGCGCCTGTCTGGCAATCCACCGGTGCTGCGCAATGCACCGCCGGCGCTGGGCCAGCACACCGAGGAAGTGCTGCAGGAGTTGGGGCTGGATGCCACGCGCATCGAACAATTGCGCACCAGCGGGGTAATTTGAGTCAGCATGTCGCGTTCTGCCCCAACGTCAGGACCATGCCATGCCGTCAAGTTTCAAAGTGGGCGACCACGTCAGCTGGAATTCCGAAGCCGGCCACGTCAGCGGCCACATCACCCAGGTGCACAAGAAGGACTTTGACTACAAGGGCCACACGCACCGCGCCAGCGAGGACGATCCGCAGTACGAAATCAAGAGCGACAAGACGGACCACATCGCCGCGCACAAGGTCGCAGCGTTGAAAAAGCTCTCGTAACTCCGGCGCTCAGCGCGGGCGCTCAAACCCGCTTTGCGCCCACTGCAAGGCGCTGTCCACGGTGAGCTTGAAGGTGGGCGGGGCGCCCACCCGTGCCAGTTCAGTGCCCAAGGCATCCTCTGCGCACAGCGTGGCGGTGGCGCCCTCTTCGTCAGGAACGATCGCAAGCGTCACCCGGACACGCTCGCCCCCCAGGGTGATGGTGACGTTCTTGTTCAACTGCGCGTGCAGTTGCTGCTCGTGGCGGCGCAGCACCTCGCTGGCGGTCTTGATCAGGGTATTGAAGGCGTTCACATCGAGCGGCTTGGGGTTCTTCTTGTCGCGCCCCATGGTCCAGGGACCGACGAGAGCGGGCTCGTCCTCGCCTTGCAGCGTCATGGCCACGGCCCAGCCGTCGTCGTCCTCGTTCTTCAGCACGCGTGCGGTCCAGCGGCCATCGCTCCACAATCGGGCCTCCTGCACGCAGGCGTCGGGGTTTTCATCAATCATCTGGGCACATTCATGGGGTCAGACCGCCAAGCATACGGTGCTGGGAGCTGCCGCACTGGCAAGCGGTCAGCCCCGAAAATTTGATATAAATAGGGCTCTAGCGCTTATCCAGTAAGTGTTTGCAGCTACATCTTGTATAGCATGTGAAGGTACCACCATGGCCCAATACTCAGCCACTGTCCTGTGGGAACGCGGCGAACAGGACTTTTTGAGCCAGCGCTACAGCCGCCGCCACCGCATCCAGTTCGATGGGGGCGCAGAGGTCGCCGGCTCGTCGTCCCCGCATGTCGTTCCACTGCCCTGGTCCGACGCGGCGGCGGTGGACCCTGAGGAAGCCTTTGTGGCGTCTCTATCGAGTTGCCACATGCTGTGGTTTCTATCGATCGCTGCTCGACGCGGCTTCTGCGTAGACCGCTATGCCGACGCCGCCCACGGCGTCATGCAAAAGAACGCCGAGGGCAAGATGGCCATGACGGTGGTGACCTTGCGCCCCGAAGTCAACTTTTCCGGCGCCGCCCTGCCCACACGCGATCAAATCGACGCCCTGCACCGCGAGGCCCACGAATCCTGCTTCATTGCCAATTCGGTGAAGACCGAGCTGCGCTGCGAACCGATCTATGAAGCAGCGCAGTGGGGACAAATAAACCTATAAATTGGAGTCTTGCGCTTATCCAGCGTGGATTTATAGCTATCAATTGCATATTGAACGCTGGTCAACACGGCCCCATGGGACACCTGTGGCCCCGGGACCGACGGGTATTGCCTGAGAATCTCCCGCGCCGCCAACGGCTGGCGCCCCTAGAATTTGCCCACCCGCGCCCACTGCGCGGAAAGGATTTTTCCCATGAAGACTGCCCAGCAGGAAATCGACGAGCGGACCAACCTCACCAGCAGCAACAAGTTCGAGCTGTTGCTGTTTCGTCTGGGCGCCGACAGTGCGCTGGGCCAGTCGGAGTTGTTCGGTATCAACGTCTTCAAGATCCGCGAAATCGTCGCAATGCCGGCCATAACGCCCATCGTCGGCGCCTCGCCGCATACACTGGGCGTGGTCAACCTGCGTGGGCAGGTCATTTCGGTGCTCGATTTGCCTTCCATCGTCGGCTGCACCCCAAAAACGGGCCTCAACATCATGCTGGTGACCGAATTTGCGCGCACGACGCAGGCCTTCGCAGTGGAGTCGGTGGAGGACATTGCCCGTCTTGACTGGAACCAGGTGATGTCGGCTGAGTCGAGTGGAACTGCAGGAAAACTTGTCACCAGCATCGCGCGCCTGGACGGCAACACCGACAACACGCGACTGGCGCAGGTACTCGATGTCGAAGCCATTTTGCAAATGGTCTCGCCGTCCGATGAGCACCAGGTGGACCCGCAAAAAGTGGGTGCCAGGCTCGTCCTCAAACCCGGCACCATCGTGCTGGCGGCCGACGATTCCTTTGTCGCGCGCTCGCTCATCGAGCAAGAACTCAAAGTGCTGCAGGCGCCCTACGAAATGACCAAATCGGGCAAAGAAGCCTGGCAGAGGCTCAATGCCCTGGCCGATGAAGCCGAAGCCGAGGGCAAGACCATCTATGACAAGGTGGCCCTCGTTCTGACCGACCTGGAAATGCCGGAAATGGATGGCTTCACCCTCACGCGCAACATCAAGCAAAGCGCGCGCCTGAGCGGCCTTCCCGTGGTGATTCACTCCTCGCTCTCGGGCTCGGCCAACGAGGACCATGTGCGCAGCGTGGGCGCCGATGGCTATGTGGCCAAATTTGTTGCCGAAGACCTGGCCAACACGCTGCGCAAGGTGCTGCTGCCCTGAAACATCTGGCTGCAAACAATAAGCGCAGGCAAAGAAGGCGCAATGTAGGCTTTGGCCGTCAACGGACGGAGCAATCCGGGCGTATAAGCTGGGTAAGACCCGTCGCATCCCCTGCAACGGATACCGCAGACCGCGGGCCCGCCCCCGCCGCAGGAGTCACCATGACATCGAAGCGCCTTCTCAAAATCACCGCGGCCTCCGTGCTGCTTGCGGCGAGTGCCGGCTGCGCCACCGCGCCCGGCGATCCCTATTACTCAGGTGTCTATGCGCCGACGCCGGTCTATGGCGGCGGAGTGATCTACGACGCGCCCGGTTACTCCACGTACCCCGCGTACCCAGTGGTTCGGCGCGACAACGACCGCTGGGAAGACATGCGCAACGACCGCGAGCGGCAAGCTTGGCGGGATCGCCAGGCAGCGCGTGAGCGCAGCGATCGCGACCGCATCCAGCGCGAACGCGATCGCACCCAATGGGAGCGTGACCGCGATCGCGATCAAAAC
>JBATPF010000377.1:0-6032 GCA_049291355.1 Giesbergeria sp. | reverse complement strand
CCGCTGGACGGTGCAGGCCGCCATCGACGCCGCCGTGCCCGCGCCGGTGCTCAGCGCCGCGC
Source organism: Giesbergeria sp. (assembly GCA_049291355.1). GTDB lineage: Bacteria > Pseudomonadota > Gammaproteobacteria > Burkholderiales > Burkholderiaceae_C > Simplicispira. Next base: position 5,970 of record JBATPF010000377.1, on the reverse strand, counting down.
TCTACGCCCGCTTTGGCTCGCGCGGCGAGGCCGACTTTGCCAACCGCGTGCAATCGGCCATGCGGCACGAGTTTGGTGGGCATGTGGAAAAGACCGGCCCCGCACCTACGAATGGGGATTGACATGGCGCACGACGACACGCAGCCACCTGCCCGCTCCGACGCCCTGGTGGTGTTTGGCGCCACGGGCGACCTGGCGCACAAAAAGGTTCTGCCGGCCCTCTATGCACTGCACCTGCGTGGCGATCTGAACGTGCCCGTCATCGGCGTGGCCTCGTCGCCCTGGAGCCATGACGAATTTCGTGAGCGCGCACGCGCCAGCGTGCAGACCTCTGGGGCAAGCGCAGCGGAAGGCGAGCTCGACAGCTTCCTCGCGCAGTTGCAGTACGTCAGCGGCAACTACCAGGACAGCGCCACCTTCGACGCACTGAAAAAGGCCCTGGGCAACGCCCGGCGGCCGACGCACTACCTCGCCATTCCACCCGCGCTGTTTCCCGTGGTGATTCGCAGCCTCGGCGCCGCAAATCTCGCGAAAGACGCCCGCGTCATCATCGAGAAGCCCTTTGGCCGCGACCTGGCCTCGGCGCGTGCGCTCAATAAAGTGGCGTGCGAAGTGTTTGCCGACGACGCCATCTTTCGCATCGACCACTTCCTGGGCAAGGAAGCGATCATGAATTTGCTGTACTTCCGCTTTGCCAACACCTTCCTGGAGCCGCTGTGGAACCGCCAGCACGTCAAAAGCGTGCAAATCACCCTGGCCGAAGACTTTGGCGTGCAGGGCCGGGGCGGGTTTTATGAAAGCGCCGGGTGCCTGCGCGACGTGGTGCAAAACCACTTGCTGCAAATCGTCGCCCTGCTGGCGATGGAGCCTCCGGGCGGCCAGCACTTCAGCGCGGTGGAGGCCGAGAAGTTCCAAGTCTTGAACGCCATGCGGCCCTTGCGGCCCGAAGACCTGGTGCGCGGGCAGTACGCGGGCTACCGCGATGAGGCGCAGGTGGCAGGTGACTCCGACGTCGAAACTTTTTGCGCGCTGCGCCTCTCCATCGACTCCTGGCGCTGGGCCGGCGTGCCCTGGTTCCTGCGCTCTGGCAAATGCCTGCCCACCACCGCCTGCGAAGTGCTGGTGCGGCTCGAACCCCCACCGGTGCGGCTGTTTGACGATGCCGGCGCGGGCGGAGACGAAGTCAACCACTTGCGCTTTCGCCTCTCGCCCCATTCGGTGATTGCCCTGGCAGCCCGCGTCAAACGCGTCGGCAAAGCCTTTGCCGGCGAGCAAAAAGAACTGGTGCTGGCCGAAGAAGAAGCCGGCGAGCAAAGCCCGTACGAACGCCTATTGGGCGACGCCATGGCAGGCGACCCCGCCTTGTTTGCCAGCGAAGGCGCCATTGAAGCCGCCTGGCGCGTCGTAGACCCGGTGCTCACCGAGCACACGCCCGCCACGCCCTATCCCCAAGGCAGCTGGGGCCCCGCCGCCGCCGATGCGTTGATGGCAGCGTACGGCGGCTGGCACAACCCTACCCTTCCCACAAAGGACACCCCATGAAAGCGACACAACAACTCCACGAACTGGGCCAGAGCCTGTGGCTCGACAACATCACCCGTCCGCTGCTCGACAGTGGCACGCTGGCGCGCTACATCAAAGACTACTGGGTGACCGGGCTGACCTCGAACCCCACCATCTTCGAGCACGCCATCGGCACCTCGGACGCCTACGACGAGGCCATCGCGCACGGCACGGCCAAGGGCCAATCGGGCGAAGCACTGTTTTTCGATCTGGCCATTGCCGACCTGCGCCGCGCCGCCGACCTGTTTCGCCCGGTATTCGAGGGCACGGGCGGTGTGGACGGCTGGGTGTCGCTGGAGGTCTCACCCCTGCTCGCGCACGACGCCAAGGGCACGGCAGCGGCGGCCGCACACCTGCACCAACTGGCCGACCGGCCCAACCTGTACATCAAGATTCCCGGCACGCCCGAGGGCGTGGTGGCGATCGAAGAATCAATTTTTGCCGGCGTACCGGTCAACGTAACGCTGTTGTTTTCGGCGGCGCAGTACCAGGCATCGGCCGAGGCGTATCTGCGCGGCATCGAGCGGCGCGTGGCCGCCGGGCTGGACGCCAAGGTGAATTCGGTCGCCTCGCTTTTCGTCAGCCGCTGGGACGTGGCCGCCAACAAGCAGCTCCCAGAAGCACTGCACAACCGCCTGGGCATTGCCGTGGCCGCGCAGACCTACCGCGCCTACCGCGAGCTGCTGGCCTCGCCGCGCTGGCATCAGGTGGCCGCTGCGGGCGCGCATGTGCAGCGCCTGCTGTGGGCGAGCACCGGAACGAAAGACCCGGCGGCCCCCGACACGCTGTACGTGGAGGCACTGGCCGCGCCCGACACCATCAACACCCTGCCCGAAAAAACCCTGTTTGCGTTTTCTGACCACGGCAAGGTGCAGCAAGGCCTACGCGGCGATGGCGGCGACGCGGATGCCACAGTGGCCGAGTGCCAGGCGGCAGGGATCGACGTTGACGCGCTGGCAGCGCAATTGCAGCGCGAAGGCGCAGAGTCGTTTTCACAATCCTGGGCCAAGCTGCTGGACAACATTGCCAGCAAAGCCACGTCTTCGTCTGCGAAGGCCGCCCTATGACCCATTCCAACGCACTGCACACGCCGCCCGCACTGACAAGCTCGCCCGCGTGGCAGGCGCTCACCGCCCACCATGCGCAGCACCGCGATCAGCACCTGCGCGAGCTGTTCGCCAATGACCCCGGCCGGGGCGAGCGCCTGCGCGCAGAGGCTGCCGGCTGGTACCTCGATTTTTCCAAGCAGCGCATCACCGACGACAGCCTGCGCCTGCTGCTGGCGCTGGCCGAGCAATGCGGCGTGAGCGAGCACATCGCCGCCATGTTTCGCGGGGACGCCATCAATACCACCGAGCACCGCGCGGCCCTGCACACAGCCTTGCGCGCGCCCGCAGGCACGCAGGTTTTGGTGGACGGCGTCGATGTCGTGCCCGAGGTGCACGCCGTGCTGCGCCGCATGGCAGCTTTTGCCGATGCGGTGCGCAGCGGCGCGTGGCGCGGCCACAGCGGCAAACGCATTCGCACCGTCATCAACATCGGCATTGGCGGCTCAGACCTGGGGCCGGTGATGGCGTATGAGGCGCTGCGCCACTACAGCCAGCGCAACATCTGCTGCCGCTTTGTCTCCAACGTCGATGCCACCGCACTGGTCGAGGCCACGCGCGACCTGGACGCCGGCGAGACGCTGTTCATCGTCTGCTCCAAGACCTTCACCACGCTGGAAACGCTCACCAACGCGCACGCCGCGCGTGCCTGGTGCGTGGCGCAACTGGGCAACGACGCGGCCGTGGCCAAGCACTTCGTCGCCGTATCCACCAACGCCGAGGGCGTCGCCAAGTTCGGCATTGCGCCCGAGCACATGTTCGGGTTCTGGGACTGGGTAGGTGGGCGTTACTCCATGGATTCGGCCATTGGCCTCTCGCTCATGGTGGCCATTGGGCCGGTGCAGTTCGGCGAAATGCTGGCGGGATTTCACGCCATGGACGAGCATTTCAAAAGCACCCCGCTGGCGCAGAACCTGCCGGTACTGATGGGTCTGCTCGCCGTGTGGAACACCAATTTTCTGGGTGCGCAGACACAGGCTGTACTGCCGTATGCACAGTACCTGAGCCGTTTCCCAGCCTACCTGCAGCAGCTCACGATGGAGAGCAACGGAAAGCATATGGCGCCGACCGGTGCGCGCGTGGACTACGCCACGTCACCCATTGTGTGGGGCGAGCCCGGAACCAACGGCCAACACTCGTTCTACCAACTGCTGCACCAGGGCACGCCGCTGGTGCCTTGCGACTTCATCGGTTTTTGCCAGACGCTCAATCCGCTGGCCGCAGACGCCAGTGGCAGCGACCGCCAGCACAACCTGCTGATGGCGAACTTCTTCGCCCAGACCGAGGCGCTCGCCTTCGGCAAGTCCTTGCAGCAGGTACTCAGCGAAGGCGCAGACACTAGCGTTGCCCCGCACCGCACCTTTGACGGCAACCGCCCCAGCAGCAGCTTGCTGACCGAGAGGCTCACGCCGCACTCACTGGGCGCGCTGGTGGCGCTGTACGAGCACAGCGTGTTCACGCAAGGCGTGGTCTGGAATATTGATTCGTTCGACCAGTGGGGCGTCGAACTGGGCAAGGTCCTGGCGGGCACTACGGCAAAAGAGCTGGCCGCTGCCGATGCGCCTCAACTGGCACACGACAGCTCGACCAACGCGCTCATGCGCCGCTACCGCAACCTGCGCAAGGAGATTTGATGACTGAACGCAACACTACGGCCACCACAACCGCCACGGCCTCCGCCACGGAGCTGGACCAGTTGTGCATCAACACGCTGCGCACCCTGGCCATCGACATGGTGCAAAAGGCCGAGTCCGGCCACCCCGGCACGCCCATGGGCGCAGCGCCCACCGCCTATTGCCTGTGGCAACGCTTCCTGAATTACGACCCGCACGCGCCTGCCTGGCCGAACCGCGACCGCTTCGTGCTCTCGCCCGGCCACGCCTGCGCCCTGCTCTATGGCCTGCTGTACCTGGGTGGCGTACGGCCCGGCAGCGACAGCGATGCACGCGGCTCACTAGGCAAAGCGGTCACGATGGACGAAATCAAAAGCTTTCGCCAGCTCGGCAGCCGCTGCACCGGCCACCCCGAGCATGGCTGGACGACCGGGGTCGAAACCACGACGGGGCCACTCGGTCAGGGCGTCGCTACCTCGGTCGGCATGGCGATTGCGCAGGCCTGGTTGGCCGCCACTTACAACCGCCCCGGTTTCACGCTGTTCGACCACAAGGTGTACGCCCTGGCAAGCGACGGCGACATGATGGAAGGCATCAGCGCCGAAGCGGCTTCGCTGGCCGGCCATCTGCAGCTCGCCAACCTGTGCTGGATCTACGACAGCAACCACATCAGCATCGAAGGCGCCACGGGCATCACGTTCACGGAAGACGTGGGCGCGCGCTTTGAGGCCTACGGCTGGCGCGTGCTGCACGTGGCAGATGCCAACGACATTTCCCAGCTGGCTGCCCATCTCCAGACGTTTGCCCTGCAGCCGAGCCTGCCAACGCTGATCGTCGTGCAAAGCCACATTGGCTATGGCGCGCCGCACAAGCAGGATGCGAAAGAAGCCCATGGCGAAGCCCTTGGCGACGACGAAGTGCGGCTCACCAAAGAGTTTTATGGCTGGAACCCGGACGCCAAGTTTCTGGTGCCAAGCGAAGTGCCCCAGCACTTCAAGGCGCACTTCGGCCAGCGCGGTGCACGCGCGCATGCAGCCTGGAACGCGCTCCATCAAAAGTACCAGGCGCAGTACCCAGACCTGGCACAGCAGATTGACCACATGCAGGCGGGCACGCTGCCCGAAGGCTGGGACGCGTCCTTGCCCCGCTTTGAAGCCAGTGCCAAAGGCGTCTCCACCCGCGACGCGGCGGGCAAGGTGCAGAACGCCATCGCCAAACAAGTGCCCTGGGTGCTGGGCGGTGCGGCCGACTTGGCACCGTCCACAAAAACAACGCTGAGCTTCGATTTTGCGGGGGTTTTCGAGCCGGGGCAGCTGGCAGACAACGGCGAGCAAGCCAAAGCCGACGCGCACAGTTTCGCCGGGCGCAACTTTCACTTCGGCATCCGCGAGCACGCCATGTGCGCGGCCGTGAGCGGCATGGCGCTCGCCGGGCTGCGGCCGTTTGCGGCGGGTTTTCTGATCTTCACCGACTACGCGCGCGGCGCGATGCGCCTGGCCGCGATGATGGGCCTACCCGTCACCTACGTCTGGACGCACGACTCCATTGCCCTGGGCGAAGATGGCCCCACGCATCAGCCCATCGAGCAACTCGCCTCGCTGCGCGCCATGCCAGGCATGGTCGTGCTGCGCCCCGCCGACGCCAACGAAACCGTAGAGGCCTGGCGCATTGCCATGCAGTCCACCGAC
>JBATPF010000376.1:0-1729 GCA_049291355.1 Giesbergeria sp. | reverse complement strand
CCAGGTAGACCGTGTTCCACAACACGACAGCCGCCGTCACCAAGTTGAGGCCGCTGGCACGGTAGCGCTGCTGCTCAAAGCTGCGGTCACGGATTTCGCCCAGCCGGTTGAAGAACACCGCCCTGGCCAGCGCGTTGCGGGCTTCGCCCTTGTTCAGCCCGGCATGGACGCGGCGGCGCAGCTCGACGCTTTGCAGCCAGTCCAAGATGAACAGCGTGCGCTCGATGCGCCCCAGCTCGCGCAAGGCTACGGCCAAGCCATTCTGGCGCGGATAGCTGCCGAGCTTGCGCAACATCAGCGAGGCCGTCACCGTGCCCTGTTTGATCGAGGTGGCCAGCCGCAGGATTTCATCCCAATGGGCGCGGACATGCTTGATGTTGAGCGTGCCACCAATCATCGGCTTGAGGGCATCATAGGTGGTTTCGCCCTTGGGAATGTAGAGCTTGGTGTCGCCCAGGTCGCGGATGCGCGGCGCGAAACGGAAGCCCAACAGGTGCATCAAGGCGAAGACGTGATCGGTGAAGCCCGCCGTGTCTGTGTAGTGTTCCTCGATGCGCAGGTCGGACTCGTGGTACAGCAGACCATCGAGCACGTAGGTCGAGTCGCGCACGCCGACATTGACCACCTTAGTATGAAACGGCGCGTACTGGTCGGAGATGTGGGTGTAGAACGTCCGCCCTGGGCTGCTGCCATATTTTGGATTGATGTGTCCGGTGCTCTCGGCCTTGCTCCCTGTTCGGAAGTTCTGGCCGTCCGACGATGACGTAGTGCCATCGCCCCAATGCCCGGCGAACGGGTGCCGGAACTGGGCGTTCACCAGTTCGGCCAGCGCCGCCCCGTAGGTTTCGTCACGGGTATGCCAGGCTTGCAGCCAGGCGAGCTTGGCGTAGGTCGTTCCGGGGCAGGACTCGGCCATTTTCGTCAGCCCCAGGTTGATCGCGTCGGCCAGGATCGTGGTCAGCAACAGGTTCTTGTCCTTGGCCAGATCGCCCGATTTCAGGTGCGTGAAGTGGCGGGTGAAGCCCGTCCATTCATCGACTTCAAGCAGCAATTCTGTGATCTTGACGTGCGGCAGGATCATGGCCGTCTGGTCGATCAACGCTTGCGCAGTGTCCGGCACCGCCGCATCGAGCGGCGTGATTTTCAGGCCCGACTCTGTGAGGATGGCGTCCGGCAGATCGTTCGCCGCCGCCATGCGGTTGACCGTGGCGAGCTGCGCTTCCAGCAGCTCCAAGCGCTCGCTCAGGTACTGGTCGCAGTCGGTGGCCACGGCCAGCGGTAATTCACTGGACTGCTTGAGGCTGGCGAACTTCGCGGGCGGCACCAGGTAGTCCTCGAAGTCCTTGAACTGGCGCGAACCCTGCACCCAGATGTCGCCCGAGCGCAGGGAGTTCTTGAGTTCCGACAGGGCGTACAGTTCGTAGTAGCGCCGGTCGATTCCGGTGTCGGTCATTACCAGCTTCTGCCAGCGCGGCTTGATGAAGCCGGTCGGCGCATCGGCGGGCACCTTGCGGGCGTTGTCGGTGTTCATACCGCGCAGCACCTCAATGGCGTCGAGAACGTCCTTGGCAGCGGGCGCGGCCCGCAGCTTGAGCACGTCGAGGAATTCCGGCGCGTAGCGGCGCAAGGTGGAGTAACTCTCGCCGATGCGGTGCAGGAAATCGAAGTCATCGGGCTGCGCGAGCTTTTGCGCCTCGGTGACGCTCACAGCGAACGCATCCCAAGACAT
>JBATPF010000375.1:0-3043 GCA_049291355.1 Giesbergeria sp. | reverse complement strand
CCACGGTGGTGGGCGACGCGGGGGGCGCGCTGGGCCTGGCGTTTGGCATGGTCTGCGCCATCCTGGAGGCCAAAACCAGCGGCCAGGGCCGCGTGGTGGACGCCGCCATCGTCGACATCGTGGCCATGCTGGGCGGCATTGCGCAGTGGATTCGCGGCAGCGGCATGCTGGACGGCCCGCACCTCAGCCCGTTCCACGATTCGCCCTTCTACGACGTGTACCGCTGCGCCGACGGCGGCTGCATCACACTGGGCGCGCTGGAGCCGCAGTTCTATGCGCTGCTCCTGCAAAAGCTCGGTCTGGACGACGTGGACCTGAAGCGCCAGTTCGACCCGCGTACCTGGCCAGCGCTGAAAGAGCGCATGGCCGCCCTGTTTGCCAGCCAGCCGCGCGCGCACTGGGACGCCTTGCTGGAAGGCACGGACGTGTGCTTTGCGCCGGTGCTCAGCGTGGCGCAGGCGGCAGAGCACCCGCACAACGTGGCGCGGGGCACCTACGTGCGCACGGCGGGCGCAGGCTTTGACGTGGCGCCTGCGCCGCGCTTCCTGCCGCTCGATGGCAAGGCCGGATAGACAGCGATGAAAGCCGGACTGCGCATTGTTCTGGCCCTGCTGGCACTGTTGGTGCTCGCCACCGCAGCGCTGCTGGCCTGGGCCTGGGCGCCCGATCTCGCACCCGCCGACGTGGAGAAACGCTGGGCGCAGGCACCGTCCACCTTCATCGGGGTGGACGGCCAGCGCGTGCACCTGCGCGACGAAGGCCCGAGGGATGACCCCGCGCCCCTCGTGCTGGTCCACGGCACGTCTGCGAGCCTGCACACCTGGGACGGCTGGGCCGAGGAACTGCGCAAAACCCGCCGGGTGATCCGCTTCGATTTGCCGGGCTTTGGCCTCACCGGGCCCAATGCCGCTGACGATTATTCGATGACCGTCTATGTGCGCTTGGTGCTGGCGCTGCTCGACCAGTTGGGTGTGCAGCGTTTTGTCATCGGCGGCAATTCGCTGGGCGGCGAAGTCGCCTGGGCCACGGCGCACGCCGCGCCGCAGCGGGTGGAAAAGCTCATTCTGGTGGACGCTGCGGGCTATGCCTTTGAGCCCGAATCGATGCCGCTGGCCTTTCGCGCCGCGGCCCTGCCGGGCCTGCGCGCGCTGATGGGCCATCTGCTGCCGCCCGGCATGGTGGAGAACTCGGTGCGAAACGTCTATGGCGACCCGAACCGGGTGACACCCGAACTGGTGCAGCGCTACAGCGACCTGGCCCGTCGCGCCGGCAACCGCCATGCGCTTACGGTGCGCATGGCCCAGCGCAACACGGGGCGCGAGCAGGACATTCGCGACCTCAAGCTCCCCACGCTCATTCTGTGGGGCGCGCTCGACCGCTTGATTCCGCCGGTGAATGGCGAACGGTTTGCCAAGGACATTGCGGGCTCCCACCTCGTTGTGTTCAAAGGCCTGGGCCATGTGCCGCAGGAAGAAGACCCGGCGGCGACGGTGGCTGTGGTGCAGCAGTTTTTGCGGCAACCGTAGTTCGCATCACCCTGCTTGGGCGCGCACGGTGTTTGCACGGCCGCCACGGTTCTAAACTGTCCACATGACGGCCTCTCTCCACTTACTGCGCTGCGCCAAAAGGACTCTGCCATGAAGATCGCCGTGATGGGCGCTGGCGCCGTGGGTTGCTACTACGGCGGCATGCTGGCCCGCGCCGGACATGCGGTGGTGTTGGTCGGGCGCGCAGCCCATGTGCAGGCGGTGCGCGAGCACGGTCTATGGCTGGATACCTTGCATTTTCAGGAGCATGTGCGGCTGCAGGCCGACACCGAGGCCGCTGCGGTGCGCGGTGCCGAGTGCGTGCTGTTCTGCGTCAAGTCCACCGACACCGAAAGCGCGGGCCTGGCCATGGCGCCCTATCTGGCCGATGGCGCCACCGTGCTGAGTTTGCAAAATGGCGTGAACAACGCCGAGCGCTTGCAGGCGACGCTGCAACGCCCCGTGCTGCCAGCGGTGGTCTATGTGGCCGCCGCGATGGCGGGGCCCGGGCATGTGCAGCACTTTGGCCGGGGCGAGCTGGTGCTGGCCAACTCGCCAACCAGCGAGCAACTTGCGAATACGTTTGCTGCTGCGGGCATTCCGGTACAGATCTCGGACAACGTGGCCGGCGCCCTTTGGGCCAAGCTGGTGCTGAACTGTGTCTACAACCCGCTGTCCGCCATCACGGGTCAGCCGTACGGCCAGATTGTCGACAGCCCCGGACTGGATGTGCCCCGGATGATGGACGACATCGTGCAGGAATGCCTGGCTGTGGCGCGTGCCAGCGGCATTGTTCTGCCCGATGGAACGGCCCAGGCGGTGCTGCCGTTGGCCGCCACCATGCCCGGCCAGATATCGTCCACCGCGCAGGACCTGGCGCGCGGTCGGCACACCGAGATCGACCACATCAATGGATTCCTCGTGCGCCGGGGCGAGGCCCTGGGCATCGCCACCCCGGCCAACCGCCTGCTGCACATCCTGGTGCGCCTGCTGGAGAAGCGCGCTCCCGCACCGCCTGGCACCTGATGCTCGTGACGGCTTTGGACCGATTTTGCGTCCCTTACTTCCGTCGGTGGGACAAGGCACCGGGTGATTGCAATCAGTCTTCAACCTGCGCGCTCTCCACAAACACCAGTTCGCAGGAGTTCGCGCCGGAGTCGGTGCGTGTGAGCGAACTGGTCCAGCGCCAGCCGCTTGCGGCGGCGGCTTGCACCAGCTGCCCCGTGAGGCGAATCGAGGCCCCTTCGCGCGCTTTTCTCAATGTTTTCTCAACGGCGGCGTTGGCCGGAATCAGGTGCATGTTGGCCGAGGATTCGATGATTTCCTGCAGCGGAATCGGCGGCGCGTCGCGCCAGCGGTAGAAGTACCAGCGCCGCCCCTGGCTGATGTCCAGTTGGCGGACCACCGCCGGGTCGGCCATGCGCTTCCAGCTTGTGTAGTGTTTCGCTCTTATTGGCACTTTCAGCGAGCTGCCAAGGGGCCATCTGCGTTGTTGCATGGGCTTGCCCATAGCCCGC
>JBATPF010000374.1:0-25205 GCA_049291355.1 Giesbergeria sp. | reverse complement strand
CTCTTGCATGATCTGCTTTTCAAGCTGGACAAATTCGTCCAATGTCTTCAGATAGGCCGTGGAGGCCGGGATGTAGGTCTGTTTGACAAAAATAATGGCTTGCCCGGCCTGCCCATCGGCCTGGAGTTTTTGCGCCTGGTCGCGCTGCTCGGCCATGTTCTTGCGCGCGGCGGCAATCTTGGTCATCTGCGCTTTTTCGCGCTCGGTCAGACCCATGCCTTCGAGTGACTTTTGCACCTCGCTGATTTGCGCCGAGGTGGCGGCCATTGCCTCCTTGAACTCGGACTCCATGGCGGGTTCCCCGCTGAGGTTCAGCGCCAGCGTGCGCACGGCATTGATTTCGGTCAGGCCAGCCCATTTCACGACGGCGTCGTGGCGCTGGCTTACTTCGGCCATCGCGATATCGCTTTGCGCGCGCGTCGCGGCCGAGCGGTAACCCGAAAACCCGATAACGCCCACCAACAGCACCACGATGGCGGCGACGGCCATCCACAGCGCTTGTGGCCCATTTTCAATTGGTGAAACATGGTGGCTCCTTTTTCAGACTGAAACAAATTGTGCTCATTGTGGGGTTTTTGCGCCATGCTTTGTTGCAATCAAAAACCGGCGCGGCCGTTTCAGGCATGGGAGCCTCTGTCGGTTGATTCACCGATCACTTCACCCGCCACTTCACCCACTACTCCACTCGGGTCATCGCCTGCGGCTTGAAGCCAAGGTCCGCCGCCTTGCCTTTTCGCCCCCGCACCGCGCGGGCGTTGTTCAGACTGCGGATCTCCAGCGTCTCTTCGCGCAGTTTGCCGCCGCGCCCCACGCCTTCAATGCGCACGCTGCGCGTGTAGGCGGCTGCACCGGCTAGCAGGTCTTTGTCTTCCAGGTCAATCAGCATCAGGCCGCGCCCGCCTTTGTCCATGCGTTTGAGTTCTGCGATCTCGAACGTCAAGATGCGCCCGCCCGCGGACGCGCAGGCCACGTGCGTGGCGGCGGCCAGCGGAGCGCTGCCGCTGCCGTGCGCGGCGTGCGAGGGCGCACACACGGCCTCGCCTTCGCCCAGGCTGATGAAGGCCTTGCCGCTCTTGTTGCGCGAGACCATGGATTCCACCGTCGCCAGAAAGCCGTAGCCCCCGCTGCTGGCCAGCAGCAGCGTGGCGGCCTCCGGGCCGGCAAAGTAATGGGCAATCTGCGTACCCGCTTCAAGTTCGATCAGCGTGGTCACCGGCTGGCCATCGCCTCGCGCGCCCGGCAGTTGGGCCACCGGCACCGAATACACGCGGCCATTGCTGCCAAAGACCAGAAAGGTGTCCACCGTACGGCACTCGAAGGTGCCGTACAGGTCATCGCCCGCCTTGAAGGCAAAGCTGCCGGCCTCGTGGCCGTGGCCGCCGCGCGCGCGCGCCCAGCCTTTTTGCGACACCACGACGGTGACCGGCTCGTCGACCACCTTGACTTCGACCACGGCCTTTTTTTCGGCCTGGATCAGCGTGCGGCGGGCGTCGGCAAACTGCTTGGCGTCCTGCTCGATCTCGCGGACCATCAATCGGCGCAGCGCCGCTGGAGTGCCCAGAATTTCTTCCAGCTTGCCCTGGCTGTCGCGCAGTTCTTTCAACTCCTGCTCGATCTTGATGGCTTCCAGACGCGCCAGTTGGCGCAAGCGGATTTCCAGAATGTCTTCGGCCTGGGTGGGGCTCAGCTTGAAACGCTCCATCAGCGCTGACTTGGGTTCATCGGCAGCGCGAATGATGGCAATCACCTCGTCGATATTGAGCAGCACGATCTGCCGCCCTTCCAGGATGTGAATGCGGTCCAGCACTTTGTTCAGCCGGTGCTGCGAGCGCCGCGTGATCGTGCCTTGGCGAAATTCAACCCACTCTTCCAGCATGCGGCGCAGCGACTTCTGCACCGGCCTGCCGTCGATGCCCACCAAGGTGAGGTTGATGGACGAGGACGTCTCCAGACTGGTATGCGCCAGCAGCGCGGTAATCAGTTCGTGCTGCGGCGTCTTGCCGGTTTTGGGCTCGCACACCAGGCGCACCGCGGCGTCCTTGCTCGATTCGTCGCGCACGCCGTCGAGCACGGCCAGCACGCTGGCTTTGAGCTGGGTTTGCTCCTGGCTCAGCGCTTTTTTGCCGGCCTTGATCTTGGGGTTGGTGAGTTCTTCGATCTCTTCCAGTACCCTTTGCGTGCTGACGCCAGGCGGCAGTTCGGTGACCACCAACTGCCACTGGCCGCGCGCCAGCTCTTCGATCTTCCAGCGCGCGCGCACCTTGAGGCTGCCGCGCCCGCTGCGGTAGGCGTCGGCAATGTCGGCCGCGCTGCTGATGATCTGGCCGCCGCCGGGGTAGTCCGGCCCCGGAATCAGCGCCAGCAAATCGGCCTCAGACAGTTGCGGGTTCTTGACCAGCGCCACGCAGGCGTCGGCCACTTCGCGCAGGTTGTGGCTAGGGATTTCGGTGGCCAGGCCCACGGCAATGCCGCTGGCACCGTTGAGCAGCGTGAACGGCAGGCGCGCGGGCAACTGGCGCGGCTCCAGGGTGGAGCCGTCGTAGTTGGGGATGAAGTCGACCGTGCCTTCGTCGATCTCATCGACCAGCAGGCTGGTGATTTTGGCCAGGCGCGCCTCGGTGTAGCGCATGGCGGCGGCGCCGTCGCCGTCGCGGCTGCCAAAGTTGCCCTGGCCGTCGATCAGCGGGTAGCGCTGCGAAAAATCTTGCGCCATGCGCACCAGCGCGTCGTAGGCCGACTGGTCGCCATGCGGGTGAAAGCGGCCGAGCACGTCGCCGACCACGCGCGCGCTCTTGACCGGTTTGGCCGCCGCGTTGCGGTTCGGGCCCGAGTAACCCAGGCCCATGCGCTCCATGGCATACAGAATGCGCCGCTGCACCGGCTTCATGCCGTCGCAGACGTCGGGCAGCGCGCGGCCCTTGACGACCGACAGCGCGTATTCAAGGTAGGCGCGCTGGGCGTAGCTGCCCAGCGTGTCGGCGTCGTCCCCTGGAGGGGCGAAATCAAGAACCAGATCGTTCATCGGAACCGTTGCATCCAGCGCCCAGAGCGGGCAAAAAACTACCAATTTAATAGCTGCTAACGCTTACCCAATAAGCGCTAGAGGCCAAAAACACCTAAAAATCAGACATCGATCTCGACGCTGTCGCCATGCAGCTCCATCAGCTCCCGCCGGGCGCCGGCCTCGCCTTTGCCCATGAGCTTGGTGATCAGGCTCTCGGTGGCGTCAAAGCCGAGGGCCCCCAGCTGCACCGGCAACAGGCGCCGGGTGTCCGGATTGAGCGTGGTTTCCCACAACTGCCCCGCGTTCATCTCGCCCAGGCCCTTGAAGCGGCTGATGGCGCATTTCTCGGGCGGCACGCCGTCTTTGGCGCTCTTGTCAAGAATGGCCGCAAGCTCGCCCTCGTCCAGCGCATACATCTTGGCCGCAGGCTTTTTGCCGCGCGCCGGCACGTCCACCCGGAACAGCGGCGGGCGCGCCACATAGATGTGGCCGGTGTCGATGAGCTTAGGGAAATGCCGGAAAAAAAGCGTGAGCAGCAGCACCTGAATGTGCGAGCCGTCCACGTCGGCGTCCGACAGGATGCAGATCTTGCCGTAGCGCAGGCCACTCAGATCGGGCTCGTCATTCGGCCCATGCGGATCGACGCCAATGGCCACCGCAATGTCGTGAATTTCGTTGTTGGCAAACAGCCGGTCGCGCTCCACCTCCCAGGTATTGAGCACCTTGCCGCGCAGCGGCAGCACAGCCTGGGTTTCCTTGTCGCGGCCCATCTTGGCGCTGCCACCGGCCGAATCGCCTTCGACCAAAAACACTTCGTTGTAGGCCAGGTCGCGGCTCTCGCAATCGGTCAGTTTGCCGGGCAGCACGGCCACGCCCGAACCCTTGCGCTTTTCCACCTTCTGGCCGGCCTTCTGGCGCGTTTGCGCGGCCTTGATGGCCAGCTCGGCCAGCCTCTTGCCGTATTCCACATGCTGGTTCAGCCACAGCTCCAGCGCGGGGCGCACGAAACTCGACACCAGACGGACCGCGTCGCGCGAATTGAGCCGCTCCTTGATCTGGCCCTGGAACTGCGGGTCCAGCACCTTGGCTGAAAGCACATAGCTGGCGCGCGCAAATACGTCCTCGGGCATCAATTTCACGCCCTTGGGCAACAGGCTGTGCAGTTCGATAAAGCTCTTGACCGCCTGGAACAAGCCATCGCGCAGGCCGCTCTCGTGCGTGCCGCCAGCGCGGGTGGGGATCAGGTTGACATAGCTCTCGCGCACCGGCGCGCCGTCTTCGGTAAAGGCCACGCACCATGAAGCGCCCTCGCCCGCGGCGAAGCTGTCGTCCTGGCGCCCGGCAAAGCCTTCGCCTTCAAACAAGGGGATCACCGGATCGGCGTTGAGCGTTTGCGACAAATAGTCGCGCAGGCCGCCCTTGAATTGCCAGGTCGTGGTGTCGCGCGTGTTCTCGTTGGTCAGCGTGACCGACACGCCAGGCATCAGCACCGCCTTGCTGCGCAGCAAATGCGTCAGCTCGTGCATGGGCAACTGGCCCGATTCGAAGTACCTGGCGTCGGGCCAGGCCCGCACGCTGGTGCCCTGGCGCCGGTCGCCCGGGCCTTGGGCGCGCAGCACCAGCGGTTCGACGACGTCGCCCGCTGCAAATGCCAGCGTGGCCACCTGGCCTTCGCGGTGGCTGGCCACTTCCATGCGCTGCGACAGCGCATTGGTGACCGACACGCCCACGCCGTGCAGGCCGCCCGAGAAGCTGTAGGCACCGCCTTTGCCCTTGTCGAACTTGCCGCCGGCGTGCAATTGCGTGAACACCAGTTCAATGACCGGTGCGTTTTCTTCGGGGTGCATGCCAAAAGGAATGCCACGGCCATCGTCGTCGATGCTGACCGATCCGTCCTGGTGCAGCGTGACCTTGATTTTTTTGCCGTGTCCCGCCAGGGCTTCGTCGGCGGCGTTGTCGAGCACCTCTTGAATGATGTGCAGCGGGTTGTCCGTGCGCGTGTACATGCCCGGACGCTGCTTGACCGGCTCCAGGCCCTTGAGGACGCGGATCGAACCTTCGGAGTAATTGCTCAAAGCGCTCGATGCGCTTGGCGTGGAGGGAAGTTTGGCTGCCATGGGCGCGAATTGTAGTGGTCTCACTGGATGGAACCCCAGCCCGGCGTGGTGCGTACTGGCCCCCGCGGCGACAGCGGGTTGCCGGGCAATTGGATACATTCTTGGTCTATGCACCCCGCAACCCACGCCGTTCCTCCCAAGCTTTCTATGTTCCAGGTGCTTGCCTGCGGCGCCGCTGTGGTCACCCTTTCCATGGGCATCCGCCACGGTTTTGGGCTGTGGCTGCAGCCCATCACGCAAGAGATGGGCTGGACACGCCAGTCCTTTGCCCTGGCGCTTGCGATCCAGAACCTGTCCTGGGGCGTGATCGGCGTGTTCGCCGGGATGGTGGCCGACCGCTTTGGCGCTTTTCGGGTACTGATCGGCGGAGCCATGCTGTATGCGCTGGGCCTGGCGGGCATGGCGCTCTCCCCCACGGAGACCTTGTTTGCACTGACCACCGGCGTGCTGATCGGAGCGGCGCAGGCCGGCACCACCTACGCCGTGATCTACGGCGTGCTGGGCCGGCAGATTGCGCCGGAGAAGCGTTCCTGGGCCATGGGCGTGGCGGCAGCAGCGGGTTCCTTTGGGCAGTTCCTGATGGTGCCCGTGGAGGGCTTTCTCATCACTTCGCTCGGCTGGCAACAAGCCCTGCTGGTCCTCTCCGCCATGGTGCTGCTGATCGTGCCGCTGGCCTTCTGGCTGCGCGAACCCCGTTTTGCCGGCGTCGCGCCGGTGGAGCGCACGCAGGGCATCGGCGCGGCACTGTCCGAAGCGCTGCGCTATCGCAGCTTTTTGCTGTTGACTGCAGGCTACTTCGTGTGTGGCTTTCAGGTGGTTTTCATTGGCGTGCACCTGCCCAGCTACCTGCGCGATCATGGCCTGAGCCCGCAGGTGGCCAGCTATTCGCTGGCGCTGATCGGGCTGTGCAACGTGTTTGGCACCTACATCTCGGGCACGCTGGGCCAGCGCATGGCCAAGCGGCATATCCTGGCCTTCATCTACTTTGCGCGCGCCATCGTCATCACCGTGTTTCTGCTGGCGCCGCTGACTCCGACGTCGGTGTACATCTTCTCGGCAGTGATGGGCGCGCTGTGGCTTTCCACCGTGCCGCCCACGAACGCAGCCGTGGCGCAGATTTTTGGTGTCCAGCACCTCTCGATGCTGGGCGGCTTCGTCTTCTTCAGCCACCAGGTGGGCAGCTTCATGGGCGTGTGGCTGGGCGGCTATCTGTATGACCGCACCGGCAGCTACGACATCGTCTGGGTACTGGCCATTGCCCTGGGCGTGCTGGCCGGCCTGGTCAACCTGCCCGTGCGCGAACACCCGATTGCCCGGGGCGGCGCAGCGCTGGCCGCATGATGCAGCAGCACAGCTCCCGCAAAGCCTGGCAGCGCTGGGCGGTGGCGGCGGTACTGCTGGCAGGCACAACAGCGGTGTTTGCGCTCTATCAGCGGCCCGATTTTTTGATCATGCTGGCCGATCAGGTCTGGGCCTGCTTTTGATTTTTCAAGTAAAAATGGCCTACAACGCTTATAAATAAAGCGTTGTTAGCTATCATTTTTGTTATTTTCGTGATGGCATCTGCACAAGCCTCTGACTGGGTGCGCCGCTGGTCGCACTTGGTGCCCGTGGGCACGCGCGTGCTCGATCTTGCCTGCGGCTACGGCAGACATATGCAGTGGTTCACAGAGCACGGCCACCCCGTGCTGGGCGTGGACCGGGCCGCCGATGCCCTGCAAGCGGCTGCCGCGTTTGGCGAGGTGCTGCAATGGGATCTGGAATCGTCCCCCTGGCCGCTCGGCGGCCAGCAGTTTGGCGCCGTGGTGGTCAGCATTTACCTCTGGCGAGCGTTGTTTGGGCACATTGTGCAGAGCGTGGCACCGGGTGGCGTGCTGCTCTACGAGACCTTTGCACAAGGCAATGAGAGCGTGGGCAAGCCCGCCAACCCCGATTTTTTGCTCAGGCCCGGTGAACTTCTGCACGCTTGCAGCGATCTGCACGTGGTGGCTTATGAAGATGGTTTTCTCAATCACCCCGAGCGCTACGTGCAACGCATTGCGGCCGTTCGCCCGCTGGCTGACGCGCCAGCGGCCGCGCGGTGGCCACTGGGAGCAACGCTCTAAGGGTGTAGTACCCCGCGCAGCCACGCCGCAGTGCGGGTGTGGCCCGTTAGAATGCTTCTTTGCGTTTTTTTCGCTGACATGACCTCTTCCCGTCCGCTTCTCACCGGCAGCATCGTCGCCCTCGTCACGCCCATGCACGAAGATGGGAGCGTCGACTATGGCGCGCTGCGCAAACTGATCGATTGGCACATCGCCGAGGGCACCGACTGCATCGGCGTGGTGGGAACCACGGGCGAATCGCCCACCGTGGATGTCGAAGAACACTGCGAAATCATTCGCGTGAGCGTGGAGCAGGCTGCGGGCCGCGTGCCTGTGATGGCCGGCTGCGGCGCCAACTCCACCAAAGAGGCGATTGAGCTGGCACGCTTTGCCCACGGCGTGGGGGCCGACAGCCAGTTGCAAGTCGTGCCTTATTACAACAAGCCCACGCAAGAGGGCCAGTACCAGCACTTCAAGGCCATTGCCGAGGCCACTGGCGAGTTGCCCATCGTGCTCTACAACGTGCCGGGCCGCTCGGTGGGCGACATGCTGCACGACACCGTACTGCGCCTGGCACAGGTGCCGGGCATCATTGGCATCAAGGAAGCCACGGGCAACATTGAGCGCGCGCAGTGGCTGATCCGCGACCTGCCCAAGGACTTCGCCATTTATTCGGGTGACGACCCCACGGCCGTCGCACTGATGCTCTGCGGTGGCCACGGCAACATCAGCGTCACAGCCAACGTGGCACCGCGGCTGATGCACGAGCTGTGCGTGGCGGCATTGGCGGGCGACGTTCGCCGCGCCATGGACATTCAGTTTCGCCTGATGCCGGTGCACAAAAATTTGTTCATCGAAGCCAACCCGATTCCGGTCAAGTGGGCCATGTCCCGCATGGGCCTGTGCGGCGGCACGATGCGCTTGCCGATGACACCGCTCAGCACGGTCCACGAGGCTGCTGTCGAAGGCGCACTGCGCGCCAGCGGCCTGCTCTGATGGCGGCGCAGGCCGCTTTTTCGAATTCAAGAGGATTTTCCGCGTGAAAAATGCTGTCCGATTTGGCCTGCTCGGCCTGACCATTGCGTTGTCTGCCTGCTCGGTGCTGGAGGGCGACAAGATCGACTACAAAAGCGCCTCCAAGGGCCAGACGCTGGAAGTGCCGCCCGACCTCAAGCAGCTCTCGCGCGACACACGCTATTCCGTGCCCGGCGGCGTGGTGTCGGCCAACGCATTGGAAGCGGGCAAGGCAGTCCAAACGCCCGACAGCCAGGCAGCAGCCAACCGCATGGGCGACGTGCGCATCGAGCGCAATGGCGATCAGCGCTGGCTGGTGGTGCAGCGCCCGGTAGAAAAGCTCTGGGATCCGGTGCGCGATTTCTGGCTGGAAAACGGCTTCACGCTGGCGCAGGACCAAATCAACATCGGCATCATGGAGACCGACTGGGCCGAGAACCGGGCCAAGATTCCGCAAGATTTCGTTCGCTCGACGCTGGGCAAGGTGTTCGATTCGCTCTACTCCACCGGCGAGCGCGACAAGTTCCGCACCCGCCTGGAGCGCCTGCCCGATGGCAGCACCGAAATTTACGTCAGCCACCGCGGCATGATCGAGGTCTTCAACAGTACCACCAAGGACGCCACGGTGTGGCAGCCGCGCCCGACCGATCCGGAGCTGGAAGTCGAGTTCCTGCGCCGCATGATGGTCAAACTCGGCGTGCCTGCTGAGGCAGCCCGTGCCACCATGGCCTCGGCGCCCAAAACGGCTGGCGTGCGCGTCGCCAGCCAGGGCAACGTCCCGGTGGTGCAGATCGACGAAGGCTTCGAGCGGGCCTGGCGCAGGGTGGGCCTGACGCTCGATCGCACGGGCTTTACGGTGGAAGACCGCGACCGCAGCCAGGGCGTGTACTTCGTTCGTTATGTGGCCCCAGGCACCGACCAGAAGGAGCCCGGTTTCTTCGGCAAGGTCCTGGGCGTGTTTGGCAGCTCGAAAGCGGCCACGCCTCCGCTCAAGTACCGCATCGTCGTGCGCAGCGAAGGCAATGCCAGCGTCGTGTCGGTGCTGGACGCCAGCGGTGCCCCTGAGAATTCGGAGAACGCCGCACGCATCGTGCGCGTCATTGCCGACGACCTGAAATAAGAAGCCTAGAGCACGGATGCTGCGCTTTTGCAGCCTGGGCAGCGGCAGTTCGGGCAACGCGACCGTCATCGAAGGCAGCAGCGGCGCCTCGGTGCAGCGCCTGCTTGTGGATTGCGGTTTTGGCCCCCGGCAACTCGCGCAGCGCCTGGCACGTGCAGGCCTGGCCTGCACCGACCTGGACGCCATCTTCATTACGCACGAGCACTCCGACCACGTCGGTTGCGCGCTTTCGTTCGCGCAGCACCATGGCATTGCCTTGTGGATGAGCGCGGGGACGCACGCAGCCATTGGCAGCCCCGCCATCGGCCCGCTCCTGCACTTGGTGCGTGACGGCGAACCCATCGATCTGGGCGTATTGGAGGCGCGGCCCTTTACCGTTCCACACGATGCGCGCGAGCCCTTGCAACTGCGCTGCAGCGATGGCGCGAAGCACCTGGGCATCGCCACAGACTTCGGGCATGCCACGCCCCACGTGTTGGCGCATCTCGCGGGTTGCCATGCACTTTTGCTCGAAGCCAACCACGACCAGCAACTGCTCGCGCAGTCCGCCTATCCCCCGTTTTTGAAGCGACGGATTGGCGGTACCCACGGCCATCTGGCCAACACGGCAGCCGCTGCTATCTTGGCCGCAGTGAGCCACCCTGGCTTGCACCAGGTGGTGGCAGCCCACCTGAGCGAACGCAACAACCGGCCCGAGCTCGTGCGCACGCTTTTCGCCCAAACCCTGGGCTGGGATGCGAACGCGATCGAGATCGCCGATCCAGGGTGCGGCACGCCCTGGATGACAGTGGATTAGCACCGGCCTGCATTCTCAAGGCCCACGAAAAAAGCCCCGGCAGGACGCGCGGGGCTTGAATTTGAAACAAGCTCGCAGAATCTGCGAGCCTGTTCAAGAGCGAATTACTTGGCTGCGGATGCAGCAGCTGTGGCTGCGCCGTCAGCAGCGGCCTTGTCGGCGTCGCCGACTTGAGGCATGGCAGCCGAAGCAGCTTCTGCTGCGGGTGCAGCGGCAGCAGGCTCAACAGCCGGTGCGGGCGTAGCTGCAGGCGCTTCCACAGGAGCGGGAGCGGGGGCAGGAGCGGGTTCTTCCTTCTTGCCACAAGCGGCCAGAGCAGCGGCGGCGATCAGCGAAGCGATAACGAAAGACTTATTCATTGCAGTTCTCCTCAGGGGACAGTGATAGACAAGAAAGTGCCAAAACGTCCAGCCTCTTGCAGCCCGGCTACGCTTTGGAAGAGCTTTTGCGAAAACGCAAGATTTCACTCTGGCGCGGATTATAGGCAGCGTTTGTCCATTGTGGTTTTTACGAATAGGCAATCGGGAATTTTCTCGACCAAAAATTCGAATTTTATAAATTTTGCAACTGCCAAGAGCCCGCCGATTTCCGGGCATCGGTACGCAACGCCGCAAGCACCAGTCCGGTTGACACCGCCGACAATTTGCTACAACCCCAAGGTGGTGGAGGCAAAACCCGGCGCGCTTTTGTTATCAATCCACTCACGCAGCAGCTCTCGCGTGGCGACCCGGCGCCCCGCTTCGGCTCCCGCAATGCCGACGCTGCGCACAGGATCAAGCCGCTGCATCACCCAGTCGGGGGACCAGAGGATGCTCGGTACATCCAGGGCGTCGGCGTTCGGACAGGCGCGGCACTGGATGATGTGGCCCCAGGTAGTACGCCACGCGACAAAACGAGGATGGCGACGGACGACCTCATCGTAATTCTTGGCAAGCAGGGTGAGCTGCCTGCCGCCCCGCGCCCATGCATTGAGCGAATCGATTACAGCGCGTTCGCCCAGTGGCCAATCATAAAAACTGGCGTCGCTGAGGATCAGCTCACGCCATCCCGCCTGTGAGGCGGCGCCAAGGGCATCGCGCACGAGCTGAATAAAGTCAGTGCGGCCTTCAAATCGTCCCTCCAGAAGGGGGCCTGGCTGGTCAATCGTCTCCATACTGCCACTCCTTGGAACAACGCACTCCCATCGACAGCGCCTTGCAACCGGTTTGTTGCACAGGGCCCATTCGTGCCGATGCGAGAAATTTGCAAAAACAACCGCCGCCAGCACGCTTGCCGCCGGGGTGCGAGAATTCTCCTATGGAAATCACACAGCAATGCATCGTAGCCCTGACTTGGGTTCTGAAGGACACACTGGGAGAGGAACTCGACATCCTTGAAGAGCCCGTGGAATTCTTCGTCGGAGGCAACGATTTGCTCACCCGCGTCGAGGAGGCCCTGCAAGGCCACACCGTCGGAGCGCAACTTGACCTGCACCTCGAACCCGAAGAAGCCTTTGGCGAATTCGATGAGGAATTGTTGTTTCTGGAACCACTTGCCTTGTTCCCCGAGGGAATTGAAGAAGGCATGAGCTTTGAAGGTACCGCACTTCCCGCGGGCGTCAGCCCGGAGGCGACGCGCGAAGGTCTGTACACCGTTTCACAGATTTATCCCGACCATGTGGTGCTGGACGGAAACCACCCCCTGGCGGGCATTGCGCTGCGCCTGCACCTGGAGGTGTGCGACGTGCGCCCAGCAACTGAAGAAGAAAGTGCCCGTGGCAGTGCCGGCACGGGCTTCTTTCAGGTGCACCCACAGGCGCCTGGCGGTAGCAGCATCCACTGACGTGCCCCGCTTCCATGGATCGTTACGGCGATCGGCTCAATAGCGCGATATCTGGCCGTTGACCATGCGCACGCGGTCTCCCACGCGAAGGTCCCCGGGCGAACCGACGTCGTAGTCGCGCTGGCCACCTTGATCGAGTCCAATCACGATGCGGTAGCCACTGGCACCGCCACCGTTATTGCGTTCTTCGATGGCATTGCCGGCGACAGCACCACCCACTACGCCAGCGGCTGTGGCGAGCGAGCGTCCACTTCCTCCGCCGATCTGGTGCCCCAACACGCCACCGACCACGGCGCCAATGACCGCACCGGCGCCCGACGTCCTGCCAGCACCTTGGCCTTGAAGCTGATAGACGTTCGTCACCCGGCCGTACTCCATGCCTCGCTCAGGCGACGAATACGCTCCTTGCTGGTATCCGCCCGAAGGGTAGTCAGAGCGAGGTGCTGCGCACGCGGCCAGGCTGGCGGCCAAGATCGCACTTGCGGTCACAAGGCCCGCGCGGTGGAAGCTGGAAATCTTCATGTTTTTCTCCTGGATGATCTAAGCGCACCGGACCCAAAAGCCAGTGCATGATGAACACCCATTGAAAGCGCAAATTTTGACCTTGAATGAAGGGCACAACAGGAGCGTGTTGTCAGCAGGGTGGCCGCCCGGCTGCCAGTATTCGCCTACAGCGTCATGCCTGGCCCGTGGAACCGTAGCCGCCCACGCCGCGCTCACTGGGTGCAAACGCAGGAACCAAATTGAACTGCGCCTGCACCACCGGCACCACCACCAGTTGTGCAAGCCGGTCCATCGGTGCGATTACAAAGGAATCGGCGCTGCGGTTCCAGACGCTGAGTTTTAGTTCTCCCTGGTAGTCGCTGTCGATCAAACCCACCAGATTGCCCAGCACGATGCCATGCCGGTGCCCCAGTCCCGAGCGCGGAAGAATCAGCGCCGCGTAACCGGCATCGGCCAGATGGATCGCGAAACCCGTGCCCACCATTTCGCAGGCGCCGGGCGCCAGGGTCAGCGCTGTGTCGAGGCAGGCCCGCAAATCGAGGCCGGCGCTGCCTGCAGTGGCATACGAAGGCAGGGCATCGGCCATGCGCGCGTCGAGGACCTTGATGTCAATATTCATTTCCGTGAAGCTTGGTTGGTTTTTTGCTGCGCCAGCGCTTGTAGTTCACGCCGCAGTGCAATAAGAGAGTCCTTGGGCGACGCCCCCGATGGACGCGGTCCGCGCAACACGCCCTTCCAGCGGCCCACCAGCCACCAGGCCACAGCGGCTGCAGCAACCCCGAAGACAGAACCCAGCCCGGCAAGCGCAAGCAGCACCAACTGCGCAATAGCCAACAGGAAAAAACCCAGTTGCACCGAAGACAGAATAGCGACGGTCGGCGCCTTGAGCGCCTGCAGATCCGGCCCGCCCTTGTCTACGGCAACAGGTTTGGCACGGGCCATCATTTCGCCGACATGCGGGACCCGTCCGGGCTCTTCGGGCAAGGCCACCACGTGGGCGGCCGTCAGCCGATCAACGTAGCGCGCAAAGTCCCCATCTTTGGGGGCATCCCACTCGGGCTTGGTAGCGGACGGATTCATGGCTTCCCTCCTAAGAACGTGTTCGCGTTCTAAGTTCTTCTGGCAGCAATTCGGGCGACCAGTTGCTGCGCCAGTACGCGCTTGCTGGCGCGCGGCAGTTCGCTGTGGCCCTGCGCGTCCACCAGCAGCAAGGCGTTGTCGTCCTGCCCGAAGGTGGCCGGGCCGATATTTCCCACCAGCAACGGCACGCCCTTGCGTGCGCGCTTGGCGGTAGCGTGTGCGAGCAGGTCGTGGCTCTCGGCGGCAAAACCCACGCAGTACAGTGCGCCGCTGCGGGCATGTTCCGAATGCGCAACGGTGGCCAGAATGTCGGGGTTCTCGGCAAAGGCGAGCGTGGGCGTGGCGCCGCTGCCGTCCTTCTTGATTTTCTCTTGCGAGGCGCTGGCGGGGCGCCAGTCTGCGACCGCGGCAGTTGCTACAAAAATATTAGCTTCCTGCGCAAGCGGAATCACCGCGTCGTACATATTCTGTGCGGAAACCACATTGATGCGCCGCACGCCGCGCGGCGTAGGCAAGGACACCGGACCGGCCACCAGCGTCACGTCAGCACCCGCCTCGCGCGCCGCGCGGGCAATGGCAAAGCCCATCTTGCCGCTCGAAAGGTTGGTGATGCCGCGCACCGGGTCGATGGCCTCAAACGTGGGGCCGGCGGTGACGAGCACTTGTTGCCCGGCCAGCAGCTTGGGCTGGAAAAAAGCCACGACCTCTTCCAGCAGTTCCTGGGGTTCCAGCATGCGGCCATCGCCAGTCTCGCCGCAGGCCTGGTCACCGCTGCCCACGCCCAGCACCACGGCGCCATCTTGCTGCACCTGCACAAGGTTGCGCTGCGTAGCGGGGTTCGCCCACATCTCTCGGTTCATCGCTGGGGCGAGCAGCAGCGGCACACGCCCCACGGGCCGTGCCAGGCACATCAGCGCCAGCAGATCGCCTGCCGCTCCGTGCGCCAACTTGACAATGAAATCAGCACTGCAGGGCGCGACGACGATGGCGTCGGCCTCGCGGCTGAGGTTGATGTGCGGCATGTTGTTGTCCGCCCGCGCGTCCCACTGCGAGGTAAACACCGGGCGGTTGCTCAGCGCCTGCATGGTGACGGGCGTGATGAACTGCTCGGCCGCCTGCGTCATCACCACTTGCACGGTGGCGCCGGCCTTCACGAGGGCGCGGCAAAACTCGGCCGCCTTGTAGCAAGCGATGCCACCCGTGAGCCCAAGGACGATGTGTTTGCCAGCCAAATCGGTCATGGTGGCAATGTAGCAGAGGGTCTGGCGGCGCCAGCGGCGCGAGGCCCAGTGCCTGGTGCCCGATGCCTATAATTGCAATTTCCCACCACCTTCATTGACATGACCAAATTTGTCTTCGTCACCGGCGGTGTGGTGTCTTCCCTGGGCAAGGGAATCGCCTCAGCCTCCCTTGCCGCGATCCTCGAGTCGCGGGGCCTCAAAGTCACTCTCATCAAGCTCGACCCGTACATCAACGTGGATCCGGGCACCATGTCACCGTTCCAACACGGTGAAGTCTTCGTCACCGACGACGGCGCAGAAACCGACCTTGACCTGGGCCACTACGAGCGTTTCATTGAAACGCGGATGAAGAAGACCAACAACTTCACCACCGGCCGCATCTACCAGAGCGTGCTGGAGAAAGAACGCCGGGGCGACTACCTCGGCAAGACGGTGCAGGTCATCCCGCACGTGACCAACGAAATCCAGGAATACATCAAGCGCGGCGCGGGCGTCGGCACGCCCGACGCAGTCGATGTAGCCATCGTCGAAATCGGCGGCACGGTGGGCGATATCGAATCACTCCCTTTCCTCGAAGCGGTGCGCCAGCTCAGCCTGAAACTCGGCCCGAACAACGCGGCCTTTGTGCACCTGACCTACGTGCCGTTCATTGCAGCGGCCGGCGAGCTCAAGACCAAGCCGACCCAGCACACGGTGCAAGAACTGCGCAAGATCGGTATCCAGCCCGACGCCCTGCTCTGCCGCGCCGACCGCGCCATTCCCGACGAAGAGCGCGCCAAAATTTCGCTGTTCACCAACGTCCCCGAATGGGGTGTGATCAGCATGTGGGACGTGGACACCATCTACAAAGTGCCGCGCATGCTGCACGAGCAGGGGCTGGACGGCCTGATCTGCGACAAGCTGCGCCTGAACACCCCGCCCACCAGCCTCAAGCGCTGGGATGCGCTGGTGCACGAAACCGCCAACCCACAGGGCGAAGTGACGATTGCCATGGTGGGCAAGTACGTCGATTTGTCCGACAGCTACAAGTCGGTCAACGAGGCGCTGCGCCACGCCGGCATGCAGAACCATGTGCGCGTGAAGATCGAGTACCTCGATTCCGAGACGCTGACCCCGGCCGAAGTCGCGAACCTGGGGCGCTTTGACGGCATTCTGGTCCCTGGAGGCTTTGGCCAGCGCGGCGTCGAGGGCAAGATCAGCACGGCGCAGTACGCACGCGAGCACAAAGTGCCCTACCTGGGCATCTGCCTGGGCATGCAAGTGGCCACCATCGAATACGCGCGCCACGTGGCGGGCCTTGCGGGCGCCAACAGTACCGAGTTCGACCCGGCCACGCCGCACCCCGTGATCGCCCTCATCAACGAATGGCAGGACAAGGACGGCAGCATCCAGAAGCGCGATGCAGGCTCTGACCTGGGCGGCACCATGCGCCTGGGCGCGCAAAGCTCCGATGTCGCGCCCGGCACGCTGGCGCATGAAATCTATGGCGACGTGGTCACCGAGCGCCACCGCCACCGCTACGAAGCCAACAAACACTATCTGGACCGCCTGCGAGCTGCCGGCCTGGTGATTTCGGCGCTGACGCAGCGCGAGCACCTGACGGAAATCGTCGAGCTGCCGCGCAGCGTGCACCCCTGGTTCGTGGGCGTGCAGTTCCACCCCGAGTTCAAGTCCACGCCTTGGGCCGGGCACCCGCTGTTCAACGCCTTTATTCGCGCCGCCATTGCGCACCACGGCGAGTCGCACCCGACCGCTGCACCCGCCCCTGAGGAGACCACGGCATGAAGTTGTGCGGTTTTGACGTCGGCCTGGACCAGCCCTTTTTCCTGATTGCCGGGCCCTGCGTAATCGAGTCGGCCCAGCTGCAAGTGGACGTAGCCGGCCAGCTCAAGGAGATCACCGCCTCGCTCGGCATTCCATTCATCTTCAAGAGCAGTTTCGACAAGGCCAACCGCTCATCCGGTACCAGCTTTCGCGGCCCAGGACGCGAGAAGGGCCTGGAGATTCTGGGCCGCGTCCGCAGCGAACTCGGCGTTCCGGTGCTCACCGATGTGCACAGCGAACACGACATCCGCGAGGCGGCAGCCGTGGTGGACGTGCTGCAGACGCCCGCCTTCCTGTGCCGCCAGACCGATTTCATCCGCGCCGTGGCCCAGTCGGGCAAGCCGGTGAACATCAAGAAGGGTCAGTTCCTCGCGCCACACGACATGAAGAACGTGATCGACAAGGCCCGCGCTGCGGCGAAAGAAGCGGGCCTGAATGAGGACAACTTCATGGCCTGCGAGCGCGGCGCGAGCTTTGGCTACAACAACTTGGTCTCCGACATGCGCAGCCTGGCGATCATGCGCGAGACCGGTGCGCCGGTGGTGTTCGACGCCACGCACAGCGTGCAGCTGCCCGGCGGCAATGGCACCAGCAGCGGCGGCCAGCGCGAGATGGTGCCGGTGCTGGCGCGTGCGGCGGTGGCCGTCGGCGTGGCAGGCCTGTTCATGGAAACGCACCCGGACCCAGCGAATGCCCTCAGCGACGGGCCCAACGCCGTGCCGCTCAAGCACATGCGTGCGCTGCTGGAGACGCTGCTGGCGCTCGACGCCGTGACGAAGAAGAACGGCTTTCTTGAAAACAACTTTGGAGTTTGAGCATGCCCAGTGGATACGTCATTGCCAACGTGCGCGTCACCAACCCGGTGCAGTACGAGGAATACAAAAAATGGTCGACGGCGGCATTTAATTCGCACAACGCGGAGATCTGCGTACGTGGCGGTCAGGTGGAAGTGATGGAGGGCGACTGGCAGCCCGACCGCGTAGTGATTGCCAAGTTCGATAGCTTCGAGGCCGCCAAGGCCTTCTACCATTCGCCCGAATACGGCAAGGCCCGCGCTGCGCGCGAAGGCGCGGCCATCATGCGCCTGGTGTGCGTGGAAGGCGTGTGATTCGCTCTGAATAGAATAGCTGCTAGCGTAGAGCCAATAAGCGCTGGAAGCCCATTTTGCTTGAATTTTTCGCGCTGGCGCGCGCCCCGGATTAAAAACTGCAAGGAACCCCATGAGTGCCATTGTTGACATCGTAGGCCGTGAAATTCTCGACAGCCGCGGCAACCCCACCGTCGAATGCGACGTGCTGCTCGAATCGGGCGTGATGGGCCGCGCGGCCGTGCCCTCCGGCGCCTCCACCGGCTCGCGCGAAGCCATCGAGCTGCGCGACGGCGACAAGAGCCGCTATGCTGGCAAGGGTGTGCTCAAGGCGGTCGAGCACATCAACACCGAAATCTCTGAAGCCGTGCTCGGCCTGGACGCCACCGAGCAGGCTTTTCTCGACAAGACCCTGATCGACCTCGACGGCACCGACAACAAGAGCCGCCTGGGCGCCAATGCCATGCTGGCCGTGTCGATGGCCGTGGCGCGCGCTGCGGCCGAAGAATCGGGCCTGCCGCTGTACCGGTATCTCGGAGGCATGGGCGGCATGCAGCTGCCGGTGCCAATGATGAACGTGATCAACGGCGGCGCGCACGCCAACAACACGCTCGACATCCAGGAGTTCATGATCATCCCCGTCGGCGCGCCCAGCTTTCGCGAAGCCGTGCGCTGGGGCGCCGAGGTGTTCCACGCGCTCAAGAAAATCATCAACGACAAAGGCATGAGCACCGCCGTGGGCGACGAGGGTGGCTTTGCCCCCAGCGTGGCCAACCACGAAGCGGCGATTGAACTGATCCTGCAGGCCATCGACGCGGCCGGCTACACCGCCGGCGAGCAGATTGCCCTGGGGCTTGACTGCGCCGCCAGCGAATTCTTCAAGGATGGCCAGTACCACCTGGCTGGCGAAGGCCTGTCGCTCAGCGCCCAGGCCTGGACCGACATGCTCGCCACCTGGTGCGACAAATACCCGATCATCAGCGTCGAAGACGGCATGGCCGAGGGCGACTGGGACGGCTGGAAAATTCTGTCGGACCGCCTGGGCAAGAACGTGCAGTTGGTGGGCGACGATCTGTTTGTCACCAACACCAAGATCCTGCAAGAAGGCATCGACAAGGGCATTGCCAATTCGATCCTCATCAAGATCAACCAGATTGGCACGCTGACCGAGACCTTTGCCGCCATTGAAATGGCCAAGCGCGCCGGCTACACCGCCGTCATCAGCCACCGCTCGGGCGAAACCGAGGACAGCACCATTGCCGACATCGCCGTGGGCACCAACGCTGGCCAGATCAAGACCGGCAGCCTGAGCCGCTCGGACCGCATGGCCAAGTACAACCAGCTGCTGCGGATCGAGGAAGACCTGGGCGACATCGCCCACTACCCCGGCCGCCGCGCGTTCTACAACCTGCGCTAAAGCCCGCCTCCGGTCGCAGCGCACGCCATGGGTTCACGCATCGTCACTGTGGTGCTGCTTGTGCTGCTGGCCGCGCTGCAGGGGCAGTTGTGGCTGGGCCGGGGCAGCCTGCCGCGTGTCAACGCCATGCAGCAGCAACTGCGCAACCAAAACGATGCCAACGACGCGGCGCAAGAGGGCAACCAGCGCCTGGCGTCCGAGGTGCAGGACCTGCGCGAAGGCCTGGACATGGTGGAAGAAAAAGCCCGCAGCGAGCTTGGCATGGTCAAACCCGACGAGATCTTTGTGCAGTACCTGCCCTGAAAAATCAGGTTAGCGCCCCACAATTTACTATCAAAAAAATAGCTTCTAACGCTTACTGAATAAGCTCTAGCAGCTATTTTTATTTGGTTTTTTGTGTTGCAGCAGAGGCACTGCTATTGCAAGCTCACCGGTGCCGGTGGCTGCTGCACGCTAGAGGCGGCAAAAATCTGTGCGGCGTCCACCGCATCAAAACGGTATTGCTGACCGCAGTACTCGCAGCCCACTTCGATCTGGCCCTGTTCGGCCAGAATGCTTTCGGCTTCTTCGCGTCCCAGGGTTTCCAACATGCGGCCCACGCGCTCGCGGCTGCACGAGCAGGCAAAGCGCGGGCCTTGCGCGCCCGCCGGTGGGGCGAAGCGCGCCACTTGCTCTTCCCAGAACAGGCGGCGAAGAATCGTGTCCACGTCCAGCGAAAGCAACTCCTCGCGCGTCAGGCTTCCTGCCAGGGTGGCGATGCGGTTGTATTCCTCGTCGGCGCCATGGGCAGCCGACTCGCCCGAACTTCCGGCCAGGTTGGCCTCGCCCTGCACCGGCATGCGCTGGATCAGCAGGCCCGCGGCCACCTGGTCGTTGGCCGCCAGCACCAGCGTCGCCTCCAGTTGCTCGGATTGGCGCATGTAGTGGGCCAGCACCTCGCTCAGGGAGCCGAGCGGGCGCTCGTGCGCATCCACCAGCGGCACCACGCCCTGGTAGGGTTGCTGGCCGGGGAATTTGTCTTGCGGGTCCAAGGTAATGGCGCAGCGCCCGCCTCCGGCCACGTTGACCAAGGCCGTGAGCATGGCGTGTTCGTGCACCTCGCCGGTGATCGCGGCGGTGGCACGCAGCGACAGGTCCGACTGCACCTCGGCCACCGCCAGGCGCAGCGGCCCGTCGCCAAATATCTGCAGCACCAGCGCGCCGTTGAACTTGATGGACGACTGCATCAGCACACCCGCTGCCGCCATCTCGCCCAGCAGTTCGCGCACCGGGACCGGGTAGGCGCCGCTGGTGGTGTTGGCGGCGCGGCGCGCCAGCATCTCCCGCCAGGCGTCGGTCAGGCGAACGATGGCGCCGCGCACCGGCAGACCTTCGAAAATGAATTTGTGCAGTTCAGACACGCGGTGCTCCGTCACTGGGCCAAGTCGATGCGGCGCAAGCCCGCGCGAAAGCGGCGTGCGTTGTCAACGTAGTGCTGCGCGCTGTTGCGCAGGCCCTCTTGCTGTTCGGGCGCAAGCTGGCGCACCACCTTGGCCGGGCTGCCAAGAATCATGGAGCCGTCGGGGAACTCCTTGCCTTCGGTGACCAAGGCGCCCGCGCCCACCAGGCTGTTCTTGCCAATTTTTGCGCCGTTGAGAATCACGGCGCCAATGCCTATCAGACTCTCGTCACCAATGGTGCAGCCGTGCAGCATCACTTTGTGGCCCACTGTGACGCGCTCGCCAATGACCAAGGGCTGGCCGAAATCGGCGTGCAGTACGCTTGCGTCCTGCACGTTCGAACCCGCCCCAATGGTGATGCTTTCGGTGTCGCCGCGCACCACGGTGCCAAACCACACGCTGGCGTCTTCACCCAGCGTCACTGCGCCAATCACCTGCGCGCTGTCGGCTACCCAGGCGCTGGGAGCGATCTGCGGGGCTTTATCGTCCAATGCATACAGGGCCATATTTGTCCTCGTGTTCAGTGCTTCCTCACATGGGGGCGAGGGAGCTTTCTACAATTGTAGGGATGGAACTCCGACACCGCGCCCTGGAGGTACTTTGCCTCTCCGATGTGGACCAGAAGGTGGCTGGGACGCTCGAACTGCATGCCCAAGCAGCTTCGCTTTCAATAGCGGACGCGGCACCGCCCGAGCCCGTCGATTTGCCTGGCAGGCCTGACCGGCCCGAGCTGCTTGCCCACAGCGCAGTGGCACGCCGCTCGCCTGCCACACTGCAGGGCCGGGCCATACTGCTGCACGCCATTGCACACATTGAGTTCAACGCCATCAACCTGGCGCTGGACGCCATCTGGCGTTTCTCGGGTATGCCGCACGCCTACTACCTCGATTGGCTCAAAGTTGCCGCAGAAGAAGCCCAGCACTTCAGCCTGCTGCGCGAGCACCTGCGCAGCCAGGGCTACGACTATGGCGACTTCCCCGCCCACCAGGGGCTGTGGACCATGTGCGAGAAGACGCGTGGCGACGTGCTGGCCCGTATGGCGCTGGTGCCCCGCACCCTGGAGGCGCGCGGCCTGGACGCGACGCCGCTGATTCAGCGCAAGCTCCGCCAGACCGGCGCCGCCGATGCGCTGGCGGCGGCCAACATTCTCGAGACCATCCTGCGCGAAGAAGTCGGCCACGTCGCCATTGGTAACCACTGGTATCGCTGGCTGTGTGAACGCGCCAAACTCGATGCCGAGGCCCACTACACTGTGCTGGTGCAGCGCCATGAAGCGCCGCAGCCCAAGCCGCCACTCAATCTCGACGCCCGGCGCCGCGCGGGCTTTACCGAAACCGAGCTGGCATGGCTCACGTATGGAGAAAATGCATCCAACGAGCCCAATGCTTTCTAGAATCAGCATCGCAAGCCTGGAGCGCGCCGCGGCAAGCCGTTGCAATTCGTTTTAAGCTTGCCACGGCAGCCACCCACCATCCATGTCCAGTTTGCCTTCCCCTACCCCTCCCGCACCGCCACCCACCCACGATTCGTCCGTGGCCATGATCGCGCGCCAGGCCATTATCAATTCGCAGCAAGCCGTAGTGGGCTACGAGTTGTTCAACCGCTCGCGCACTGGCCCCGGCCACACTGCGGCCACCGATGTGGCCCTGGTGTTCACCGCGCTCTCGCATGCCGGCGCCGAAGACCTGGTAGGCAGCACGCTGATCTTCGTGAACTGCACCCACGAAAGCCTGTCCGGTGGCCACCTTGAATTGATCGACCCGGACAAGGTGGTGCTGGAAATCCCGCCGCTCGGCCATGCCGCTACCGAAGAGGTCAGCGCGCGCTACCCGATGCTGGCCGCGCTGCGCGAGCGCGGCTTTCACCTGGCCTTCAACCACACCATATTGCAGTCGGCCTATGCCGCGTGGCTGCCCTTGGCAGACTACATCAAGCTCGACCTATCGGTTCTGGCACCCGACCAGCTGGCGGTGCTGATCAGCTACGCCGGCCGCCATAGCCAGGCCGAGCTGGTGGCAGAAAAGGTGGAGACGGCGCAGCAGTACGACATGGCGTCCAGCCAGGGCATCGACCTGTTCCAGGGGTACTGGTTTGCCAAGCCCTCTTTGGTGCAGACGCGGCTGGTTTCGCCCTCACAGGCCGCCATCCTGGAGCTGATCAGCCTGGTGCGCAAACAGGCCAGCACCGAAGACATTGAAGAAGTCCTGAAAAAGGACGCAGGCTTGGCCTTCAACCTGATGCGACTCATCAACTCTTCGGGGTTTGGCCTCACGCGCGAAATCACCTCGTTTCGCCAGGCCGTCATGCTCCTGGGCCTGAAAAAACTGTTCCGCTGGGGCGCGCTGCTGCTCACGCTGTCGCGCAACGGCGGGCCCCCGCCATCGGTGGGTAGCACCGCCGTGGTGCGCGGACGCCTGATGGAACTGTTGGCGCTCGATATTTTTGACCAGGAGATGGCGGACGAAGCCTTCGTGGTGGGCATCTTTTCGCTGCTCGATGCCATGCTGGGCCTGCCCATGGAGTCGGCGCTGCATCTCATTACCGTGCCCGAGCCGGTCTCGAACGCCCTGCTGCGTCGCGAAGGCCCGCTGGGCGCCTTGCTGCAACTGGCCCAGGCCTGCGAAAACAGCGACGAGGCCACTTTCGAGACCGCAGCGGCGGCCCTGAGCCTGACCAGCGCGCAGATCAACGGCGCCCACCTCAAGGCCTTGGCCTGGGCGGACCGTATCGGCGAGTAAGCGCCGCAGCTGCGCCCTAAAATCAAAACTGGCACGCAACGGTGCATTCCCTTCTTTCCTTTCAGGCCGCCCATGTCTTCAACGAACGACAAAACCGCAGACCTCCCCGCCGCATCTCCTGAAGCAGCGGCGGCGGGCGACATGGCGGTGATCGCCCGCCAGGCGATCGTGGATGCCAACCGCGCCGTGTTCGGCTACGAGCTGTTTGACCGCTCGACGGCACACGACGCCCACACCGCCGCCAGCGATGCCGCCCTGCTCTTTAACGCCCTGTCTTATGGCGGGGCCGAGGCGCTGGTGGGCAAGCTCACGGTGTTCATCAATTGCACGCACGAGAGCCTGGCCGGCGGCCACCTGGAACTGATTCACCCCGACAAGGTGGTGCTCGAAGTGCCCACGCTGCCCGACGGTGCTACGCCGGAAGCCATTGCCGCCTGCCTGGACATCTTCAGCGAACTCAAAACGCGCGGTTTTCGGCTCGCGTTTGACCAGCAGGTGCTCCGCCGGCCCTACGCCAGCTGGGTGCCGATGGCGGCCTTCATCAAACTCGACATGGCAGCCTTCAAGCCCGAACTGGCCGGCCCGCTGGTGCAGTTTGCCCGCACCTACAGCCAAGCCGAGATCGTGGCCGAGAAAGTGGAAACGGCCGAGCAGTTCCAGCGCATGGCCGACCTGGGCGTCAAACTGTTTCAGGGCTACTGGTTTGCCAAGCCGTCGCTGATGCAGGCCAAAACCATTCGTCCCTCACAGGCCACCATCATTCAGCTGATCAATCTGGTGCGCCGCCAGGGCAGCACGGCGGAAATCGAAGAGCTGCTCAAGCGCGATCCGACGCTGTCGTTCAACCTGCTGCGTTTCATCAATTCGTCGGGCTTTGGTTTGCAGTGCGAGATCACCTCGTTCCGCCACGCGGTAATGATCCTGGGCCTGAAAAAGCTGTTCCGCTGGGCGGCCCTGCTGCTGACCACCTCGCGCGCGGGCGGCTCGCCGCCCGCAGTGGGCACCATGGCGGTGGTGCGTGGCCGCCTGATGGAGCTGCTGGCGCTGGAATTGCTGCCCGCAGATGAATGCGACAACGCCTTTGTCGTCGGCGTTTTCTCCATGCTCGACACCATGCTGGGCATGCCGCTGGACAAGGCGCTCAATTCGGTGGCGCTGCCCGAATCGGTGCTTGACGCCCTGCTGCACGATCGCGGCATCTTCGCGCCCTTCCTGGCGCTGGCCAAGGCCTGCGAGAGCGGCGACGAGGCGGCCTTTGCCCACAACGCCGAACAGCTCCAGCTGTCGAACCACCAAGTCAACTGGGCGCACCTGCAGGCCTTGGCGTGGGCCGATAGCCTGGGCGGCGAATAAACAGGCTTTAGCCGCGCGGGTGGTGCCGCGCGTGCAGCTCGCGCAGGCGCTCGCGCGCTACGTGGGTGTAGATCGTGGTGGTTGAAATATCCGCATGGCCCAGCAACAGTTGCACCACGCGCAGGTCGGCGCCATGGTTGAGCAAATGCGTGGCAAAGGCGTGGCGCAGGGTATGCGGCGAGAGCGGCGCCGTGATGCCGGCGCGCAGCGCGTGCTCGCGCACGATGCCCCAGAAGCGCACCCGCGTCATGCCGCTGCCGCGGGCAGTCACAAACAAATCTTCGCTCTGCTGCCCGGCAAGAATGGCGGCGCGCGCCTCGCGCTGGTAGCGATCCAGCCAGCTTCCCGCTTCTTCCCCGAAGGGCACCATGCGCTCCTTGCCGCCCTTGCCCATGACACGCAGCACGCCGGCGCCCAGGTCCAGATTCCAGGTTTTGAGCTGCACCAGTTCGGAGACCCGCAGGCCGCTGGCGTACATGAGTTCGAGCATGCTGCGGTCGCGCATGCCCAGTGCGGCGCGCACGTCGGGCGCCGCCAGCAGCGCTTCCACCTGCGCCATCGAGAGG
>JBATPF010000373.1:0-5059 GCA_049291355.1 Giesbergeria sp. | reverse complement strand
TCCTGCGGGTTGCCTGTTTGCTCCGCGCTGCCGCTACGCCACCGGACGCTGTGTGGCGGACCGCCCTGAGCTGGCGCCCGCGCCCGAGGCGGCGCCCACCAGTCTGGTGCGCTGCCATTACCCGTTGGGTGACCCCGCGCGCGATGCCCGGCGCAGTGCAGACGGCGTGTGGGTGCCGGAGACCGTGGCATGAACGCGCGCGAACCCATTGTCCAGGCCCGCGGGCTCGAGCAGGTCTACACCATCCGCCGTGGCATGTTCAAGCCGCCGGCAAAGTTGCAGGCGGTGGGCGGCGTGTCTTTTGACGTGCACGCAGGGCAGACCCTGGCCGTGGTGGGCGAGTCGGGCTGCGGCAAGTCCACCCTGGCGCGCATGGTTTCGCTGATCGAGCACCCGAGCGGCGGCCAGCTGCGCATCGGTGGGGCCGACGTCACGCACAGCACCAATCACGAACGCCAGGCCTTGCGCAAAACCGTGCAGCTGGTGTTCCAGAACCCGTTTGGTTCGCTCAATCCACGCAAGAAAATTGGCGCCACGCTGGAGGCGCCGCTGGCCATCAATACGGCACTGGGCAAAGCGGAGCGACGTGAGCGCGCCCGCGCCATGCTCGAGCGTGTGGGCCTGCGCCCGGAATTTGCCGAGCGCTACCCGCACATGTTCTCCGGCGGCCAGCGCCAGCGCATTGCCATCGCCCGCGCCCTCATGCTCAGCCCGCAGCTGGTGGTGGCCGACGAGCCTGTTTCGGCGCTCGACGTGTCGATTCAGGCACAGGTTCTGAATCTGCTGGCGGATCTGCAGCACGAACTGGGGCTCGCTTACCTCTTTATCTCGCACGATCTGGCCGTGGTGCGGCATATCGCGCACGACGTGCTGGTGATGTACTTGGGCCATGCGGTAGAGCAGGGGCCGAAGCAGAAAATCTTTGCCCAGCCGCTGCATCCTTACACCCAGGCCCTGCTGGCTGCCACCCCCGGGCTGGTGGCGCCGGGCATTGCACCGCGCGAGCGCATCGTGCTGCATGGCGAACTGCCCTCGCCGCTCAATCCGCCGCCCGGCTGCGTGTTTTCCACCCGCTGCCCGTATGCCACCGAGCGGTGTCGCACCGAGCGGCCGCTGCAACGCGCACTCGACGAGAGGCTGGTGGCATGCCACTATGCGGAAAATTTCCTGGCGCCGGTGACCCATCCGGCGCCGCTCGCCGTATCGCCGTACCCGGCGGTTTGATGTTCACCCTCAAGGAGACTTCTGAAAATGCAAAAGAGTTCATCGCGCAAGCGCTTCGCCCTGGCCACGCTGGCCCTGCCTGTCCTGTTGGCCGCTGGCGCTGCTTCGGCCAAGACGCTGGTGTTCTGCTCCGAGGGCAGTCCAGAAAACTTTTACCCGGGCGTCAACACCACCGGCACCTCGTTTGACGGCAACGAGCCCATCTACAACCGCCTGGTGGAGTTCGAGCGCGGCGGCACCAAGGTCGTGCCCGGCCTGGCCGAGCGCTGGGAGATTTCCGCCGACGCCAAGGAATACACCTTCCATCTCAGGAAGGGCGTGAAGTGGCACAACACCAACAAGGGCTTCAAACCCACCCGCGACATGAACGCCGACGACGTGTTGTTCATGTTCGAGCGCCAGTGGAAGGAAGACAACCCCTTCTTCAAGGTCACCAGCCCCAACCACTCGTACTTCAACGACATGGGCATGCCCAAACTGCTGGTGTCGATCGTGAAGGTGGACGACTACACCGTGAAGATCACGCTCAATAAGCCCGAGGCGCCTTTCCTGGCCAACCTGGCCATGCCCTACGCGGCGGTGCAATCCAAGGAATATGCCGACGCCATGCAGAAGGCCGGCACGCCCGAGAAAATCGACCAGGACCCGATCGGCACGGGCCCGTTCTACCTGGTCCAGTACCAGAAGGACGCCGTCATCCGCTACAAGGCCTTCCCCGCCTATTGGGGCGGCAAGGCCAAGCTCGACGATCTGGTCTACGCCATCACGCCCGATGCGTCGGTGCGCTGGGCCAAGCTGCAAAAGGGCGAGTGCCATGTCATGCCCTACCCGAACCCGGCCGATCTGGAGGCAATTCGCAAGGATCCGAACATCAAGGTGCTGGAGCAGCCCGGTCTGAACGTGGGCTACCTGGCCTACAACACCACCAAGAAGCCGTTTGACGACGTGCGCGTGCGCAAGGCCGTGAACATGGCGATCGACAAGAAGGCCATCATCGACGGCGTCTACCTTTCTACCGGCGTGGCCGCCAAGAACCCGATTCCCCCCACCATGTGGTCCTACAACGACGCCGTGAAAGACGACCCGTTTGACCCCGCTGCCGCCAAAAAACTGCTTGCCGAGGCCGGGTTCCCCAACGGTTTCACGACCGACTTGTGGGCCATGCCCGTGCAGCGCCCCTACAACCCCAATGCCAAGCGCATTGCCGAGCTGATGCAGGCCGATCTGGCCAAGATTGGCGTCAAGGCCGAAATCAAGTCGTTCGAGTGGGGCGAGTACCGCAAGCGCATGCAGGAGGGCGAGCACCAAATGGGCATGCTGGGCTGGACGGGCGACAACGGCGACCCAGACAACTTCCTCTACACCCTGCTGGGCTGTGCATCGGCCCAGTCCAACAGTGGCAGCAACATCGCCAAGTTCTGCTACCAGCCGTATGAAGATCTGGTGGTCAAGGCAAAAACCGTGACCAGCCAGGCCGAGCGCGCCAAACTGTACGAGCAGGCTCAGGTCATCTTCAAGGAGCAGGCCCCCTGGTTCACCATTGCCCATGCCGTGCAGCTCAAGCCCGTGCGCAAGGAAGTGGTGGATTTCAAGCTCAGCCCCTTTGGCCGGCACAACTTCTATGGCGTTGACCTGAAGTAACCTCGCCGAGCGAGCAAGCGCTTTGAGACAAGCTCTTGTCTCTGCACCCTGGCACTTCACAAGAGCGCCAGGGTTTTCTTTTGTCCGGCTTATTTCCAGCATGACCACCGCCATTCTTAGTGCCCTCCCCGAAGAACAATCCGGCCTGCTGGCCCACCTTGAGCAGGGCCAGCAGCATCTGCATGCCGGGCGCGTCTTCTGGCAAGGCCGCCTGCATGGGCGCAGCGTGGTGCTGGCGCTATCGGGCATTGGCAAGGTGGCGGCGGCGACGACCGCTACCGTGCTGATCGAGCGCTTTCGGGTGGCGCGCATCGTCTTCACCGGGGTGGCCGGCGGGGTGGGTGATGGCGTCTCGGTGGGAGATATCGTGGTGGCGCAGGACTACGTGCAGCACGACATGGACGTCTCGCCCCTGTTTGAGCGCTGGCACGTGCCCGGATACGAGGGGGTTCGCCTGCCGTGTGATCCTGTGCTCACTGCTATTCTTTCAGAAGCGGTCAGCGAATGCCTGATAAGCGCTGGAGGCTATTTTGACCATGAATTCATGGACACTGCACCGCGCCTGCACCTGGGGCTGGTGGCCAGTGGCGACCGCTTCATCACCTGCGGCGAGGTGGCGCGCGCCCTGCGTGAGCCGCTCGTCGCAGCGGGCCACGACGTGCTGGCGGTGGAAATGGAAGGCGCCGCAGTGGCCCAGGTGTGCCTGGACTACCGGCTGCCGTTCGCAGCGGTGCGCACGGTATCGGACCGCGCCGACCACAGCGCGCATGTTGATTTTCCGGCCTTCATGGAAAAAGTGGCCAGCCGCTACGCCGAGCGCATCGTGCACCAACTGCTTCTGAATTTGCAAAAAGGATAGCGAAAAACGCTTAACAGGTAAGCGCTAGAGGCCAATTTGGCTCAAAATTTCGGGAAATTATTGCTTTAACCAGCCGCGTTTTCTGAAGTACCACATGGGCCCGAGCGCGCTGGCCAACATCAGCGCCAGCACATAGGGGTAGCCCAGGCTCCAGTCCAGCTCGGGCATGTACTTGAAGTTCATGCCGTAGATGCTTGCGATCAAGGTGGGTGGCAGCAAGGCCACGCTGGCCACCGAGAAAATCTTGATGATCTTGTTCTGGTTGATGTTGATGAAACCGACGGTGGCGTCCATCAGGAAGTTGATCTTGTCGAACAGGAAGGCGGTGTGGCTGTCGAGCGATTCGATATCGCGAAGAATTTGCCGCGCTTCCTCGAACTGCTCGGCGCTGAGCATCTTGCTGCGCATCATGAAGCTGACCGCGCGGCGGGTGTCCATCACGTTGCGGCGGATGCGGCCGTTCAGGTCTTCCTGCCGGGCAATGGCTCCCAGTACCTCGCCCGCGCGCTCGTCGGTTACGTCGCCAGAGAGCACCTGGGTGCTGACCTTTTTCAAGTCGTCGTAAATGCCTTCCAGCGTGTCGGCTGAGTATTCGGCGTCGGCGTCGAACAGCTTGAGCAGCACGTCGCGGGCGTCTTCGATAAGTCCTGGCGCGCGCCGGGCACGCAATCGCAGCAGGCGGAAGACGGGGATGTCTTCGTCGTGGATCGAGAACAGCACGCCCTTGCTGCGCAAATCGGGGTTGGTGAGGTTGAGGATGAACGCCACGCGCACCGAGCGCGAATCGTCGTCGTCGTCGATCAGAAAGTCGCTGCGGATGTGCAGTTCGCCGTTGTCTTCCTCGTAGAAACGCGCCGATTCCTCGATGTCGGTATCCATCGCGTCATGGGGAATCGACAGACCGTAATACTGCGTGACCCAGCGCTTTTCATCGGGCGTGGGGGCGTCCAGGTCGACCCAGATGGGCTGGAACCTGGAGAGCTCTTCAAGCGACTCGATCTCTTCCTGAACGAGTCGCCCATTGGCGAGCGTGAAGATGTTGAGCATGGGCTCACTCCCTTGTTATGTGGCGTCTGCAATGGGGATGGGGTGCTTTCAACCCCACGGCAGGCCGGGAGCTGAAAGCTACCAACTCGGGTAGGTTTCCAAGGAACTGTCTCCGTCAAAAGTTCACGCCGCGGATTATGGCATTGGGTTGAAGGCGCCCGTGCGCTGCGGGCCATGGCGCCGGGCGGGCTTCAGGGCTGGACGGTGGTGGCGTGCACCAGTGCCAGTGCGCGGCACAGATCGGCCCAGGCAGCCCCCTTGTTGCCCTGGGAGCGCAGCAAAAAGGCG
>JBATPF010000372.1:0-1657 GCA_049291355.1 Giesbergeria sp. | reverse complement strand
CGGACATCAGAATCTCCCAGAAACTGCTGCCTATTGGAATTCAAAATGGGAGTTCTGGCTATCCGTGATCACCCCAAAAAGCTAGCATTCATGCGGGATGCAGGGGTTTTGCAGGGGCGACTACTTCATGCCGTAGAAGACGCCTGACAGGTTGATGGCAATCACCTGCGCCCAGCCGTCCAGCGGGTAATCGGCCGTGGGCGCTTGCGGCCCGCCAATGCCGGCGTTGTTGCAGGCGATGTCCAGGCGGCCAAACTTTTCCACAGCGCCCCGAACCAGCGCTTCGCAATCTTCGGGCTTGCCAACGTCTGCGGCAATGAAGATCGCCTCGCCGCCCGCAGCGCGGACCTGCTCTACCGTTTCCCCACCACCGCTGCGGTCCACGTCCGAGACCACCACTTTGGCACCCTCGCGCGCCCAGGCCAGGGCCACGGCGCGGCCGATGCCCGAGGAACCACCGGTGATCAATGCGACTTTGTCTTTCAACATGGAAACTCCTTGCTGCCCCGGACCAAGCGCCGGTGCTTGCGGTCCATTGTGGACTGCGCGGCTGCGGCCGGCCCGTGTGCAGCGGCTACCATTGCGGCCCATGCCGATTTCTCACACCGCCCATGCCCGCCTTTGCCTTTGAAGCCCTCGACGCCCAGGGCCAGACGCGCACCGGCATGCTGGAGGCCGACAACGCCAAGGCCGCACGCAGCCAGCTGCGGGCGCAGGCGCTGGTTCCGCTCGCGGTTTCCCCCGCTGCGCAATCGAGTGCGGCAGGCGGCTCACGTTCCTCGGGCGGCTGGTTGCAGCGGCCGGTGTTTGGCAGCACAGGGCTTGCCATCTGGACGCGCCAAGTGGCGGGGCTGGTGTCCTCCGGCCTCACGCTGGAGCGCGCGCTGACGGCGCTTTCCGAAGAGACCGACGACGAACGCCAACGCCACCTGGTGGCGGTGCTGCGCGCCGAAGTCAACGCCGGCGCGTCCTTTGCGCGGGCGCTGGCCCAGCACCCGCGCGAGTTCTCCGACATCTACTGCACCGTGATTGGCGCCGGTGAGCACAGCGGCAAGCTCGGCCTGGTGCTGGAAAGCCTGGCCGACGACCTGGAGGAGCGCCAGGCGCTCAAGGCCAAGCTGGTGGGCGCGGCGCTGTACCCCGCCATCGTCACGGTGGTGGCCATCGTCATTGTGATTTTTTTGGTCAGCTACGTGGTGCCGCAGGTGGCGGGCGTGTTTGCCGGCTCGCGACGTGCCCTGCCCTTTTTGACGGTGGCAATGCTGGGCATCAGCAGCGTGGTGCGCAACTACGGGTTGTGGATGCTGATTGCTATCGTTATTGGAGCTATCTGCGCCCGCCTGGCCTACGCTAAAGACGAATTTCGTTCAAAATTTGACGCTGTCTTTCTGCGCCTGCCCATGGTGGGCCGGCTGGCGCGCGGCTACAACGCGGCACGCTTTGCCAGCACCCTGGCCATGCTGGCAGGCGCCGGCGTGCCCATTTTGAAAGCGCTGCAGGCGGCCGCCGAAACGCTGAACAACCGCGCCATGCGCGCCGACGCGCTGGACGCCCTG
The DNA here is from genome assembly GCA_049291355.1 of Giesbergeria sp. GTDB lineage: Bacteria > Pseudomonadota > Gammaproteobacteria > Burkholderiales > Burkholderiaceae_C > Simplicispira. The sequence goes on along the minus strand of JBATPF010000372.1, from coordinate 101 downwards.
GTGCAGGTGCGCGAAGGCGCGCCGCTGGCGTCAGCGCTGGCGCAAAAAAAGCGCTTTCCCGGCCTGCTGTCCATGTTTGCCCGCCTGGGCGAGCAGACCGG
>JBATPF010000371.1:0-1505 GCA_049291355.1 Giesbergeria sp. | reverse complement strand
CGGACATCAGAATCTCCCAGAAACTGCTGCCTATTGGAATTCAAAATGGGAGTTCTGGCTATCCGTGATCACCCCAAAAAGCTAGCATTCATGCGGGATGCAGGGGTTTTGCAGGGGCGACTACTTCTTTCGCTTGGCTCTGTTGCACGAAGACATGCACCGCGAGGCCTGGTTCATGATGGCGCAGCACCTGAATATTGACCTTGGCGTTGACCTGCCCGAAACCTGTGACGGCGCGCTCCAGGCCGAAGGCGAATGGGAGGTGCCCGGCGGTGCACGGGATCTAGGCGGCGACGCAGAGGGCTTCTCTTTTGACAACGAGTTGAAGGCCTTTGCGCCTTTCGTCAAACCGTTTTGCATGGACCGCGCTCCCGTGACTTGGCGTCGCTACCTGCCCTTTTTGCAAGCAGGAGGCTACGACGACGCAGGGCTATGGACACCCGAAGGCTGGCAATGGTGCCAGCAGCACAGCGATGGCATGCCCTTGCATACGCGCTTCGCGGACGGCGAATGGCAGCAGCGGCGCTTTGGCCACTGGCGAGTGCTGGACCAAGACACCCCGGCCATGCACCTGAGCGCGCACGAAGCCGCCGCCTGGTGCCGCTTTGCCGGGCGCCGGCTGCCCACGGAAGTCGAATGGGAGAGCGCAGCGCGCCTGGCAGCCGAACAGAACGAAACCTTTGATTGGGGCCGCGTGTGGGAATGGACAGCCAGCGCGTTCGCACCCTACGTTGGCTTTGCTCCGCACCCGTACCGTGACTATTCGGCGCCGTTTTCCGACGGCCGACCGGTGCTGCGCGGCGGCTCCATTGCCACCCATGCGCGCATGCTGCATCCGGCCTATCGCAATTACTTTGCTGCGGATCGACGGGACGTGTTTGCCGGATTTCGCTCTTGCGCCGTGAGCTGAGCAAAGCCCTGGATCAAACAATGGCGCTGCGCCGAAATGCTGTTGTGCCGAACAACGTGCGGCCCACATCACAAGCTATTATTTATATAGCTACTAGCGCTTATAAATAAAGCGCTAGGAACCATTTCTATCTAAAATTCTCCGTGCCTGCCGTCGCCCTGGACGAAGCGGGCCGCGCCGCGCAAGGCTTCGGCCAGACAGGCCCGTCCACCCTGCCATTCCTGCAGCAGCGCCTCGGTGGTGGCGAGTCCGTCTTGAGCGAGCGTCCTGGCGCGGTCGGCCCGCAAGGTGCGCTGCGGAAACGCGGCCAAGGTGCGCGCCAGTTCCATGGCAGCCGCCAGGGCTTCGCCCGGCGGAACGACGCGGGTGCACAGGCCCATGCTCAGCGCCTCGGCCGCATCGACCTTGCGCCCCGTCAAAATCAGATCGAGCGCGCGCGCCAAGCCAATGAGGCGCGGCAGGCGCACCGTGCCGCCGTCGATCAGCGGTACGCCAAAGCGTCGGCAAAAGACACCCAGGTAGGCGTCGGCTTCCATCACCCGCAGGTCGCACCACAGCGCGAGCTCCATGCCACCCGCCACGGCGGCGCCGCGGA
>JBATPF010000370.1:0-4306 GCA_049291355.1 Giesbergeria sp. | reverse complement strand
CGAATTCGAGTTTGGTTTGCATCAGGTCTTTCGGTTGCCACGGCATAGGAACTCCCTCGTCAAACAGACGAAGAAGTGTTTACTATGTCCCGGTACACCTGTTTCGTATGTCTCCGGTCCATACAGGTCGCCAAGAGAAAGTCACCAAAGAGAAGGCGACCCTGCTGTCTGCGACCCCTTCGCTGCGCTACGGGGCAACCTGCGTCGATGCCTTGGCGGGGTGCGCCGTGGAACTCACTTCGCGCCGGCGGCGCTGCGTTCGGACAACCACGGCGAGTCAGTTTTCGAAGCGTGGGTGTGTCCTTCGGCACACCCACGCCACCCCGCCAAGGCACCGCCGCAGGCGCATCCAGAAGGGGTGGGGACCCCACTCGGGCCATCGCTGCGCTCGGCCCTGTTGTCGCGGCGCGCAGCGCCCGTGCGTTTTGGGCTGAGCGCAGCAACGGCCCGTCTTTCTGGGTTCCCTTCTGGCCGTGCCGAGAAGCGCAGGGCGCGGGGTGGGCGTGTGCCGAAGGACACACGCCTTCGTTGACTGACTCGCTGCGGCTGTTTGAGCGGAGCGCGCCAGCGCGCAGCGAGTTCCGCAGCGCGCCCCGCGAACGAGCATCGCAGGTTGCCCCCGCGCGCAGCGTGGGGGTCACGGGCAGCAGGGTCGCCCTTTCTTTGGTGACTTTCTTTCGGCCGGCGACCCGGCGGCGAAGCGAAAGAAAGTTACTGCGCCGCCGGGCGCACACCCCGGCACCCGCCCGCAAAGCAAGCAAGAAGCTCGAATGCGGCTTCAGCCCTAGCCCTAGCCCCTGCCTCGCCTCTCCCCATCGAAGGCCAAATAATTGGAATCTGACCCCAATTATTTGGCTACGCATGGCGCGCCTTCCACCGCCGCGACCAGTCCTCAAAGGTCAGATAAATCACCGGCGTGGTGAACAAAGTCAGCAGCTGGCTGACGATCAGTCCGCCCACCACCGTCACCCCCAGTGGAAAGCGCAACTCGCTGCCCACACCGCCGCCCAGCATCATGGGCAGCGCACCAAACAGCGCTGCCAGCGTGGTCATCAAAATGGGGCGAAAGCGCAGCCCGCAGGCTTCCACGATGGCGGCGCGGGCCGGCCAGCCCCGCTCGCGCTGCGCATCGAGCGCGAAGTCGATCATCATGATGGCGTTCTTCTTGACGATGCCGATGAGCAGCACGATGCCGATCACGGCGACGATGTCGAGTTCGGCCCCCGCCAGCTTGAGCGCCAGCAGCGCCCCCACCGTGGCCGAGGGCAGGGTCGAGAGGATCGTCACCGGGTGCACCATGCTCTCGTAGAGCACGCCGAGCACGATGTACATGGTGACCACCGCCGCCAGGATCAGCAGCAGCGTGTTCGACAGCGACGCCTGGAAAGCCAGCGCCGCCCCTTGAAAGCTCGCGTCCACTGCGGCGCCAACAGCACCGCTGGCGCGGGCCTCCTCCAGCGCCTTTTGCACCTGGGCAACGGCATCGCCCAGCGCCACGCCGGGCGCCGCGTTGAACGACAGCGTGGCGGCCGGCAACTGGCCCACATGGTTGACGGCCAGCGGTGTGTGCCGCTCTTCGATATGCGCCACGGATGAGAGCGGCACTGGCGCGCCGCCCGCCACCCCCGTCGTCGGCACGTAGATGCCGGCCAGCGCCTCCGGGCCGATGGCAAAGCGCGGCGCCACTTCCAGCACTACGCGGTACTGGTTGGACTGGGTGAAGATGGTGGATATCAGGCGCTGGCCGAAGGCGTTGTAGAGCGCGGTATCGATCGCCGCCACGGTGACGCCCAGCCGGCTGGCCTGCGCGCGGTCGATCGCGACGTAGGCCTGCAAGCCCTGGTCCTGCAAGTCGCTGGCCACGTCCGAGAGCTCCGGCAGCGCGCGCAGGCGCTCCTGCATCGCCTGGGTCGCCGCCTCCAGCGCCGCGGCGTCGGGCGACGACAGCAGCAACTGGTACTGGGTGCGCGCAACGCGGTCTTCAATCGTCAAATCCTGCACCGGCTGCACGAACAAGCGGATGCCGGGCAGGCCCTGCGCGGCTGCCAGCAGCCGCTGCTGCACCACGGGAGCCGCATCGCGCGTGCTGTTCGGGCGCAGGCCAATCAGCATGCGGCCGCTGTTGAGCGTGGTGTTCTGCCCATCCACACCGATGAACGAGGAGACGCTTTGCACCGCCGGGTCTTGCAGCAAGCGCTCGGCCACAGCCTGCTGGCGCTCGGCCATGGCGGCAAATGAGATGGATTGGTCGGCCTCGGTGGTGGCCTGCAAAAGGCCGGTGTCCTGCGTCGGGAAAAAGCCCTTGGGCACCCAGAAATAGAGCAGCACCGTAAGCGCCAGCGTGGCCAGGAACACCACCCAGGTCAACACGCTGTGGTCCAGCACCACTTCGAGCATGCGGCCATAGGCGGCGATGGTGCGGTCAAAAAAGCGCCCCGTGGCGTGGAACAGCCGGCCGTGCTTCTGCGGCTCGGGCGCGCGCAGCAAGCGCGCGCAGAGCATGGGTGTGAGCGTGAGCGACACGCCAGCCGAGATCACGATAGACACCGCCATGGTGATGGCAAATTCATGGAACAAGCGCCCCACCACGTCGCCCATGAACAAGAGCGGAATCAGCACCGCGATCAGCGAAATCGTCAGCGAGACGATGGTGAAACCGATCTGGCGCGAGCCCTCGAGCGCGGCTTGAAGCGGAGTGATTCGGGGCGCAGCGTAGTCCTGGGTGTTTTGGCTTCGGCCGTACGCATACGCGTCCGCCTGCGCCGAAATATTGCCCGGCATCTCTGACGTCCCGATGTGGTGGCTTCGGCCGTACGCATACGCGTCCGCCTGCGCCGAAACATTGCCCGGCATCTCAAGATGCCGGGCAATGTTTTCAATCATCACGATGGCGTCGTCGACCACGAAACCGGTGGAAATGGTCAGTGCCATCAAGGTGAGGTTGTTGATGGAAAAGCCCGCCAGGTACATCACGCCCAGCGTGCCGATGAGCGAGAGCGGCACCGCCACGGCCGGGATCAGCGTGGCGGTGGCGCTGCGCAAAAACACGAAAATGACCGCCACCACCAGCGCAATGGCCAGCAGCAGCTCGTACTGCATGTCGCGCACCGAAGCACGGATGGTGACGGTGCGGTCGGAGAGCACCTGCACGTCAAGCGAAGCCGGCAAGCTGCTGCGCAGTTGCGGCAGCAGCGCCTGGATGCGGTCCACCGTGTCAATGACGTTGGCGCCGGGCTGGCGCTGGATGTTGAGGATGACGCCGTCGCGGCTGCCCGTCTCCGGTGTGCCGGCCCAGGCGGCCAGGCGCGTGTTCTCGGCGTCGTCCACCGTCTCGGCAATGTCGCTGAGGCGAATGGGGGCCCCGTTGCGAAACGCCAGCACCAGGTTGCGATATTCGGCGGCCGATTGCAGCTGGTCGTTGGCGTCGATGCTCGACGCCCGGTCCGGCCCGTCAAAGCTGCCCTTGGCCTGGCGCACGTTGGCCGCGGCTATTGCCGCGCGCACGTCGTCCAGGCTCAAACCCAGGCCCGCCAGCGTGGCCGGGTTGACCTGGATGCGCACGGCCGGCCGGCGCCCGCCCGCCACCGCGACCAGGCCCACCCCGGACACCTGTGAAAGCCGCGGCGCCAGGCGGTTTTCGACCAGGTCGTTGACGCGGATCACCGGCAGCGAGGGTGAGGTGATCGCCAGCGTCATGATGGGCGCATCCGCCGGGTTGACCTTGCTGTAAAGCGGCGGCATCGGCAAATCGTTCGGCAGCAGGTTGCTGCCGGCATTGATCGCCGCCTGCACCTCCTGCTCGGCCACGTCCATGGCCACGCCCAGTGAAAAGCGCAGCGTGATCACCGAAGCGCCGCCCGAGCTGGTGGACGACATCTGCGTCAGGCCCTGCATCTGGCCGAACTGGCGCTCCAGCGGCGCGGTGACCGTGGCGGTCATCACATCCGGGCTGGCGCCCGGGTAGAGCGTGGTGACCTGGATGGTGGGGTAATCCACCTCAGGCAGGGCAGAGACCGGCAGCAGGCGCAATGCCAGCAGGCCGGACAGCAGCAGCGCCACCATCAGCAGCGACGTTGCCACCGGCCGCAGGATGAAAAGGCGCGAGAGGTTCATGCGCAGGGAACTCGGCTCAAGAAACCGGCCAGGCGATCACGGCCGAGCAGCCGAGGCGCGTGCGGGGACTGAGGCTGGAGCAGCGGCCGGTTCGGCTGGACTGCTGGCCGCAGCCTTGGCCCGGCGCGCGGCAATGAAGGCGCGGCGCTCTTCGGGCGACATCGTGGCCAGCTTGGCGCGCACATCGGGCGGC
>JBATPF010000369.1:0-5396 GCA_049291355.1 Giesbergeria sp. | reverse complement strand
GCCCATCTGAGCGGGACAGACCGCGCAGCAAGGAAAAAGGCTTCCCGAGGGAAGCCTTTTTGTTGCGCTCGTCATGGCCTAGACGCGTTTGCGGTATTCGCCGGTGCGGGTGTCGATTTCGATCTTGTCGCCTTGCGAGACAAACAGCGGCACCGGCACTTCGAAGCCGGTGGCGATCTTTGCGGGCTTCAAGACCTTGCCGGAGGTGTCGCCCTTGACTGCAGGCTCAGTCCATGTCACTTCGCGCTCGACGCCGGTGGGCAGTTCGACCGAAATGGCCTTGCCGTCGTAGAACACGACTTCTGCAGTCATGCCGTCTTCCAGGTAATTCAGTGCGTCGCCCATGTTCTCGGATTCGACTTCGTACTGGTTGTACTCGGGGTCCATCCAGACGTACATCGGGTCGGCGAAGTACGAATACGTGCAATCCTTTTTGTCGAGGATGACCTGGTCCATCTTGTCGTCGGCCTTGAACACGACTTCGGTGCCGAAGTTGCCGATCAAGCTCTTGAGTTTCATGCGCACGGTGGCGGCGTTGCGACCGCCGCGTGCATATTCGGCTTTCAGGACAACCATCGGGTCCTTGCCGTGCATGATGACGTTGCCGGCGCGGATTTCTTGAGCGATTTTCATAGCGGTTTGCTGGGTTTGGGCCGCTCGATGCGAGGCGTCAGCGTGCCAGAAGGCAGCCGCGCCGGAGCATGTTCCGCGGCGGGGAATGCGCGGTGCCGGAGCAAGATGCGGCCGGCCCGATTGCGCAAAGCCTGCGATTTTAGCGTTTGCTAGCGCAAAAACCCAGTAGCTGGCTCAACAAATCGTTTTGCTCAAGCAAATGCTCGCGCGCAGCGCGAATGCAGGCACCCCAGTTCTTTAGTACCTCAGCGTCCACTATCGGCAGTGCTCCGGGCGCCAAGCCGTTCCACACCCAATGAAAATGACGCAGGCTGGGCGGCGCCTGCAGCCAGTCGAGAAACGCGCCCAGCTTGGGCCCATGCGCGCCGTCGTCCTGCGGGTAGATGTGCCACACCAGCGGCCGGCCCGCCCACAGCGCGCGCACGAGCGAATCTTCGCCCCGCACAAAATTCAGATCGCAGGCCCAGAGCAGCTCGTCGTACGCTGGCTGGGGGCGCGCATTCATATTCAAAATATGTAGCTGCCCAGGCATACCAGATAAGCGCCGGAGGCCAATTTTGTCTGAAATTTCTTGCATGGCCACTTGCACGGCGTGCTGTGCTCGGCCGGGCGTAACCAGGAGGCGGGTGTGCGCTGCTGCCCCGCGCGCGCATTGCTGCAGCCAGTCGCCCAGCGCTGGCGGCTCGTAGCAAAACAGCGAAACCCAGCGCTGCGCTTGCTCTGGCGCGCCGCCCTCCTGTTCGCGTCGCCAGGCGCCGCGATCAAAGGCCTGTACGCGGTCTATCAAGTTTTCTTCACGTAGCAGACCGCCGGTGCCGGCTCCAAAACCGGGGTAGTAGAACCATTTGGTCCAGCCGGCCGCCGGCCCGTGCAAGACCGGGCTGGGCAAGCCGTGGTGGCGGGGTACCCAAGATTCCGCCGAGAGGTACTCCAGATTGATCCATACGGGTTTCTGGGCGCCAGCGCTTACGCGGTCTGTGCAGGCAGCTATGAAGGCAGGAGCAATCTCGCAACCAAAGGCTTCCACCAGAACGTCGGTGGGCGGCTCATCTGCAGCGGGAAGTGCACCCCAACTGCGTACTTGGACGCCCGGGGCGCCCTCAGGGGCCATCCAGGCCAGCGCCGATGCGTCATCCACCCACAGGCGCACGCGCTGATCGGCAGCCGCTAGCTGGCTCGCCAGGCGCCAGCACACACCAATGTCGCCAAAGTTGTCGATCACTTGGCAGAACACATCCCATTGCCAGGAGTGAGAGTTGTGGGAGGGCAGGGCGCTCATGCGTGAATTGTCCACAGCTTGCGTGGGCAGCACGCCAAGTTTGCACAATAGCGCCATGTCCGAAGTGCATTCCGAAGAATTGCTGGCCCAGGTGGCTGCGCTGCCGCCGCTGCCCGGTGTGTACCGCTATTTCGACGAGGGCGACGTGCTGCTCTACGTCGGCAAGGCGCGCAACCTGAAAAAACGGGTGTCGAGTTACTTCACCAAGACGCATGGCGGTACGCGCATCGGCCATATGGTGGGGCGCATCGTGCGCATGGAGACCACCGTGGTGCGCTCGGAGGCCGAGGCGCTGCTGCTGGAAAACAACCTCATCAAGACGCTGCAGCCCAAGTACAACATCCTGTTTCGGGACGACAAGAGCTACCCGTACCTAAAAATCACCGGCGTCGCGGCAAAAGACGGCACGGGAGATGACCCAAGCCAGCGCTTTCCGCGCCTGGCCTACTACCGCGGCAGCACCGACAAAAAGCACCGCTACTTCGGCCCCTACCCGAGCGGCTGGGCGGTGAAGGAAACGATTTTGCTGCTGCAAAAGGTGTTTCGCCTGCGCACCTGCGAAGACACGGTGTTTGCCAACCGCACGCGTCCGTGCCTGCTCTACCAAATCAAACGCTGCAGCGCGCCCTGTGTGGGCCTGATTTCGCCCGAAGCCTATGCCCAGGACGTGGCCCATGCCGAAGCCCTGCTGCGCGGCGAAGCGGGGGCGGTGATGGAGGCTTTGCAGAAGAGCATGCTGGCGCACGCCGAGCGGCTGGAGTTTGAGCAGGCGGCGGAGGTGCGCAACCAGATCACGGCGCTCTCGCGCGTGCTGCACCAGCAGTCGGTGGAGACAACGAGCGACAAGGACGTGGACATCCTAGCTGTGCGTGTGCAGGGCGGGCGCGCCTGCGTCAACCTGGCGATGGTGCGCGGGGGCCGGCATTTGGGCGACCGGGCTTACTTTCCCGTGCATGTGGACGATGCGGCCGCGTTGCAGGAGGCGCGTGCCGAGGCGGCGGATGCCGAGCAGGGCGCTGATGACGACGAGGTCAGCGTAGCGCTGCCGGTGGAGGTGCTGGTGCTTCAGGCCTTCATCGCCCAGCACTACCTCGACATACCGGTGCCGCCGGTGCTCGTCACCAGCGAACCGGTGGAGCGCAGCCTGCTCGACGCGCTGGGCGTGCAAGCGGGCGTGCGGATTGCGGCTGTGCACCAGCCGCGCGAGCAGCGCCGTGCCTGGCTGGATATGGCACAGAACAACGCGCAGCTGCAACTGGCCCGCCTGCTTGCCGAAGAAGGCTCGCAGCAGGCCCGCACCCGCGCGCTGGCGCAGGCGCTGGACCTGTCGCAGGACGATCTGGACCTCCTGCGCATTGAGTGTTTCGACATCTCGCATACGGCGGGCGAATCCACCCAGGCGTCGTGCGTGGTGTTTCAGAACCACAAGATGCAAAGCAGCGAGTACCGCCGCTTCAACATTGATGGCATCACCGGAGGTGACGACTACGCCGCCATGCGCCAAGTGCTGCAGCGGCGTTACAGCAAGGTCGCTGAGGCGCAGCGCGAAGCGGGCGGTGCCGAGCTCGCGCCGGGCAGTGCGCGCCTGCCCGACCTGGTGCTGATTGATGGCGGCAAGGGCCAGGTCAGCGTGGCGCGCGAGGTGTTCGCCGCGCTGGGCCTCGATATCTCGCGCATCGTCGGTGTCGAGAAGGGCGAGGGACGCAAGGTGGGCCTGGAAGAGCTGGTGTTTGCCGACGGGCGCGAGAAGGTCTACCTCGGCAAGGACTCGGCTGCGCTGATGCTGGTCGCCCAGATCCGCGACGAAGCACACCGCTTTGCCATCACCGGCATGCGCGCGGCCCGTGCCCGCGTGCGCACGGGGGGCAGCCGGTTGGAAGACATTGCGGGCGTGGGCCCGAAGAAACGTGCGCGCTTGCTGCAACGGTTTGGCGGCGTGCGCGGCGTGGCCGAGGCCAGCGTGGCCGATCTGTGCACTGTGGATGGCATCTCACTCGAACTGGCGCAGGAAATCTACCGCGCGCTGCGCTGAGGCATGGCCATCGTTGACGATCGATTCAAGCGGCGGTGAGTCCGTAGCCTGCCCCTGCGCGTGACACAATCGGCGCCATGTTCTGGACCATTCCCACCATCATGACCTGGACGCGCATCGTCGCGATACCGTTGATCGTCGGGGTGTTTTACCTGCCGCTGGCCGAAGAGTCGCGCAATCTGATTGCCACGGTGATGTTCGTGGTCTTCGCCGCCACCGACTGGCTCGACGGCTTCTTGGCGCGGCGGTTGAACCAGACCTCGGCCTTTGGCGCCTTCCTGGACCCTGTGGCCGACAAGTTTCTTGTTGCTGCATCGCTCCTGGTGCTGGTGCATCTGCAGCGTACCGACGTGTTTGTCGCGCTCATCATCATCGGACGGGAGATCGCCATCTCGGCGCTGCGCGAGTGGATGGCGCAGATTGGCGCTTCGCGCAGCGTGGCTGTGCACATGTTGGGCAAACTCAAGACCACAGCGCAGATGGTGGCGATTCCGTTTTTGCTCTACGACGGACCGCTGCCCGCAGGCCTTGACTCCGGCGTGGTGGGGCTGTGGCTGATCTGGATCGCGGCCGTGCTCACCGTCTGGTCCATGGTGTATTACCTGCAAAAGGCCTTGCCTGAAATCCGCGCTCGCGTGAAGTAAAAAACTTGAATCAATTGGCCTCCAGCGCTTATTGGAAAAGCGTTTAATGCTATTGATTCAGGAGCGATCTGCTTAAGCAACCTGTCGCTGTTTTGCCGACGACGGCGTAGGTAAGAATGTGATGCAACGATCGAACCTGCTTACGGGCTCTGGCTGCACATGCGCATGTCATCTGATGCAAGCCTTCGATGTCAATCAGGGAAGTTGCGCATATGTGGCCATTTGCGCTCGCAATCATGGAGGTGCCGGACAGACGTCCGAATGCGCATAGAATTCAGGCTCTTTGCGGGTTGCCTGCGGCCCGTATTGACACCGTGAATTCTGGTGGTTTTAATCTGAATCGGCAGCACCGCGTGTGCTCAACCCGCCTCTCAAGCCGTCGAGCTCTGGCCGACGAATCTGGAGACCCGAGGCAGGCAACGGCCAGAAGACCAAGAGACAATCACCCCTATTTCCCCGAGAGGCTTCTTGTGAACAAAACCGAACTGATCGAGCACATCGCAAACAATGCTGACCTATCCAAAGCTGCTGCCGCGCGCGCGCTGGAGTCGACCATCGACGCGGTCAAGAAAACCTTGAAGAAGGGCGGCACGGTTTCACTCGTCGGTTTCGGCACTTTTGCTGTCGGCAAACGCGCCGCGCGCACCGGGCGCAATCCTCGCACCGGCGCTGCGATTAAAATCAAGGCTGCAAAGGTTCCAAAGTTCCGTCCAGGCAAGGCGTTGAAAGACGCATTGAACTGACGCACAAATCAAGGTGGGGTGCTTAGCTCAGTTGGTAGAGCGGCGCCCTTACAAGGCGTAGGTCG
>JBATPF010000368.1:0-4647 GCA_049291355.1 Giesbergeria sp. | reverse complement strand
CAGGGCAGGTTGCGCCTCGCTCACCCATCGCAGGGCAGACGGAGGCCAATTCACCAACGTCATCGCTCCTTGCTGGTTTGCGTCTCCAGCGGATTCGCCGCCTGCAGATTGACCCTGCGCAACATCCGCAAGCACGCACGCATCTGAGCGCTACCAGTGGTCTGGTGCACTCCAGGCGTACGCAGCATGCGGTCGCAGACGATGGATTTCACTTGGGCGTTTTCGACGACACCGTTGCCGCAGACAAACCACCCGCGCCGGGTCATTTACTGCTGCTGTTTGCAGGAGATTTGCCCATCGCGGCTTGCGAAGCGAAAACAAGCTCAGCCAAACTTCGAAGCCCTGGCCCACTTGCCACCGAGAAAATACTTATATTTTGATAGCTGGTCGCGCTTTCAGGATAAGCGCTAGGCGCCAAAAAGGCCCAAAACTTCTTCACATGGCGCTGCCCGTCTCACGGCGAGCAGCGGACAGTGCCGTCAGCCATTTTTCTTGACCAAACCGTAAATGAACAGCAGCACGATGGCGCCAACGATGGAAGCCAACCAGCCTGCCGGCGCACCGGGCAAATACCAGCCCATTGCCACGCCCACATAGCGGGCGAGGAAAGCGCCTGCAACGCCCAGCACGGCGGTCATGATCCAGCCCAGCTTGTCGTCGCCGGGCTTTACAGCGCGCGCGATCAGGCCGACGATGAGGCCGGCCACAATGGTTCCAAGAATGGCAAACATTCGATTCCTTTGAAAAGCAGCCGCACGGCTGGAAAGCGCGAAACTGTAGCCTGAGCGGGGACAATCTGCCGATGCAAGCCTTGATCGATGCCATCCACACGATGGTCCTGCCCACCGACGCCCAGCGGATTTTTCATGGTCGCGGCGGGCTCTTCCCGGGTTGCGAGCACTGGACGCTCGACGCCTACCCGCCAGTCTTCGTACTCACCAGCTTTCTGCCTGCGGACGAGGGCACCGACGCGCAACTTGCCACCGTCGGCGCGGCGCTCGCCAAGCGCTGGGAGCAGGTGGCGCCTGGCCAAGCGCTCCATTGGGTGTTCCAGTGCCGCAACGAGGCCTTGCGCACGCAAGGGCGCACCGACACCCGCGTTGTGTCCGGCAGCGTGCCCGACCCGCATTTGGTGAACGAGCAGGGCGCGCGGTTTCGTGTACATATCGACAGAGGCCAGAACCACGGTCTGTTTCTCGACATGGCCGCAGGCCGGCAATGGGTGCGCGAATATGCGAGCGCACGCAGCACCGATCGCTACGGTCTCAAGGTCCTCAACCTGTTTGCCTACACCTGCGCCTTCTCGGTGGTGGCGCTCCAGGCGGGCGCCAAGCAGGTGGTGAACGTGGACATGGGCCATGGGGCCCTCGCCATTGGGCAGCAAAACCACCAACTCAATGGCGTGACGGCAGGCGCAAGCTTTCTGCCGCACGACATCTTCAGCAGTTGGGGCAAGATTACGCGGGGCGGACCGTACGGGCTGGTCATCGTCGATCCACCGAGCTACCAGAAGGGAAGTTTTGTCGCGACAAAAGACTACGCACGCCTGATGCGCCGCCTGCCGGATCTGGTGGCGCCAGGCGGGCATGCGCTGGTTTGTCTGAATGCGCCCGAACTCGGCATGGTGTTCCTGCAGGACCAGATGCAGGAATTTGCAACGGAACTGGTTTTTGTCGAGCGCTTGGCCAACCCGGCGGCGTTTGCCGACGTGGACAGCGAGCGTGCATTGAAGGTCTTGGTGTACCGCGCGCCTGACATTTGAGCGCAAGCGGCACCAGGAACCGAATCGCTACGTGGCGCCCTGCGCGCCGGGCATGAGCGGCCCGAGACTGTTCACTTTCAAGCGCTTGGCTTCGTACATCGTGCTATCGGCACAGTGAATCAGTGCATCCGCATCGGCCGCCATCTTCTGGATAGACGGAAACGCCTACGCTCAACGCGACGGATATCGAGCGGTTCGCTACGGTGATGGGCGAGGCGACCGCTGAGGCGATTTTTTGGGCAACCAAGGCTGCGTCCGATGCCTGTGCCACGTCGGTGACGAGCACCACGAACTCGTCTCCGCCGTAGCGAAAAACGAAGTCGACGTCCCGTACGGAGCGGGCTATGCAATGGGCGGTGTGCTTGAGCACTTCGTCTCCTACTACATGCCCTAGCGTGTCGTTAATTCCTTTGAACCCGTCAATGTCGGCAAATAGCACCGCCACGCGCGTTCCGTGGCGCTGGGCACTGGCGATGGCGTACGCAAAGCGCTCATGGAGCTGTGTGCGATTGGGCAGTTGCGTCAGTGTGTCCAGCCCGATGGATTTCGACAGCTCAGCGACGGTTTGCGCGGCTTCTTCAGCGTCGATTTGGCTTTGCAAGGCCGATGCGATCAACTGCTCGTTGACTTCCACCAGGTAAGCACTGTCATCAAAATCGATTTGCCTGCGCATTGCCGCTATCTGCCGCTTCAGATCTGCCAAGACGGAGCGCGCCTTTGCGATCTGCCCCTGCAGATCTCGCACTACGCCCACCTCATTCGGAAATGCAGCGGGCAGCGTATTGGGCAGTTTTTTCAACGGGGGCAGTTCAGGACGGGGAACCATAGACAGTACTTGCCTGGGTCGTCGATGGCAGTAGGCGCTAAGGCTGCTTGAGCGTCGGCCTGCCGCCCAGCAGGCCTTCCCTGTTTGACAAGGTTTCTTCCAGCTGAATGCCATCGCCGTCGATACTGAACAAGCGCATTTCGTCGGAGTGCGCACTGGCCCGGATTTTGACAACGGCGATCATTCGGCGCAGTCGGCTATCCACTTCGATATAGCGCTGCAGGATGATCGCGTCGGTAAGGTAGGCCGTGCCGTAGGGGCTGAACCGCAAATCGGTGTAGCGGTCCTCCAGTTCGGAGGTCATCAGCACCGTCACTCCCTTGCCGACCAGTGCACTCACCATGCGGGAGATGGACTCGCGGAAATCTTCCCGGAAGGTGGGGGCCACGGCCAACTCGAAGCCTGACAGCGAATCGATGACCACCCGGGTGGCTTTGAGGCGATCAATTTCTTTCAAAAGCAACAGCACGATTTCGTCAATGGACAGGTCAGGTGCCCGGCTGTCGATCAAGCCCACCGTGCCTGAATGAATAAGTTCGGCAACCACCCGGTTGCGCGACCCAGTCGGAGACTGCTCGAACACTGCAATCACACCCGTTTCGCCCTGGCGGGCCCCCTCGGCCAGAAATGCGGCGGCCAGAATGCTCTTGCCCGAGCCCGAGGGGCCCGCAACCAGCAGCGAATAGCCGCGTGGAAGACCGCCCCCCAGCATCGCGTCCAATTGCGGCACGCCGAGGGACAAGCGACTACTTTTTGGCTCGACGAGCGGTGCACGGGCGGCTTCCAAGTTGCGCCCGGCAGGAGGAAATATCTGCAACCCGGTCTGGTTGATACGGAACGTGTGCATCCCCGGCAAGGTGGGCTGCCCGCGCATCTTCAGAATCTCTATCTTGCGCACCATCGAATTGCGCTGGATGCTCTGGCGCAACCAGATGAGGCCATCGGCCACGGTGAAGACCGGGTTGGCATCGGTTTCGTTGAAGTATTCACCGATCAAAAATGTGGTGGCCTGCCAGCTCGTCATCAACATGCCGAGCTGTTGCACAAACATCTGCAAGTCGCCGTCCGGTTTTCCCTCGCCCTGATTGGCCATCAGCACCGAGCGAAACGAATCGACAAACACCAGCGCGGGGTTATACACCTGCACCAGCTCGGTAATCTTGGCCAGCACCACCCCCAAGTCGCCGGCGACGGTCTCGTCCGACAAATTGATGAAGCGAATGGAGTCGTTTACCTTGTCACTGTCGAAGAATGCAAACTGCTGCTGATAACGCAGCATCTTCAGTGGGGGCTCACCCAGGACAGTGAAATACAAGGCCGGGCGTTCGGGCGTGGCCAGCGCGAACATCAACTGGTGCGCGAGGGTCGTTTTTCCGCAGCCTGGCGGCCCGGCAATCAGGTTGAAGGAGAACTCCGGCAGCCCGCCTCCGAGGATCGCATCAAACCCCGGCACACCCGTGGCCAGCCTGTTGATAGTTACTTTGTCTGTCATTTCAATCTGTTCTGAACGGGCGAGCCGCTAAAAGTGGGAGACCACAAGCCGCCAAGCAACCTTTGGGTCAGGGGGATGCCGATCAAGCTGTTGAGCAGCTCGTGAAAGGTCTCGACAGACGCATCCGTAGCCGCAGCGGCCTGGTCGGCTGGTTGCTGAAAAAGGATTTTTCTGAGCTGCTCGAAACGCACGGGCTCGGTGTCTTCGTGCGCCAGGAGCAAGCAAGGGTGATCCCGCCCAGCAACGATCAAAGTGCGCCGGTACAGCGCAGCTACGCCCCGTTGCCCGAGCACAGGCGTCAGCGCATCGACCATTGATTCCCATCGGGCCACAGCGGCGTCGGCGACCATCCGCGCGTTGTCATCGGTGGATCTACTCAAGTCGGCTGAAATCACGGTGCAGGCCTTTCACGCAATGACGTAGCCTGGTTCGGCGTCTTGGTAACTTGTTGAAGATCAATTCGACCTTGTCGTATTTTTTGTCGCACTTGCTCACGGGCTATTTGTGTACGCTCGCGCCGAGAAATCATTCCGGTACTACACGCTAACTATAAATATAGAAGAACCC
>JBATPF010000367.1:0-5295 GCA_049291355.1 Giesbergeria sp. | reverse complement strand
GTGCCAGAGGGCCGCTCGCTGCAACTCTGGGCGCTGCCCACCGGCGGCAAGCCGCGCTCCCTGGGCGTTCTGGCCGACGGGCGCAGCCAGGCCTTGCCGGCCGCTGCCGGGGAAGTGCAGGGCGTGCCCATGCTCGCCATCAGCCTGGAACCCAAGGGCGGCGTGCCGTCCGAAGGCGGACCGACCGGGCCGGTGCTGTTCACCGGCGAATGGATTCAGAAATCGGCGTGAATGCCAACAGAGCGCCAACCACCGCGCCAAACACAAGGGGATAGGAATGAACTGGAAATCGCTGACCCTGCTGGCCGGCCTCGCTTGTGCGGCGGCCTTGGCGCAGGCCGAAACCGGCAAGCTGCTGCTTACCGGCGGCGTCAGCAGCATCACCGGCACGGCCGGCGGCGGCATCACGCCCTGGGCGGTGATTGGCAGCAACGCCACCGAGGGAGAGTGGGGCGCCAGCGCCTTCACCACCCGCGCCGTCACGCACGACTACGCGCTGACCAGCACCGGCGCAGCGCTGGGCTGGAACGAGCGCGTCGAGCTGTCCGTGGCCCGGCAGGATTTTGACGCCAGCGCGGCAGTCGCGCTGAACGGCATTGCGGCCTTTGGCGTACAGCCCGGCCAACACATCCGCATGGACGTGCTGGGCCTCAAAGTGCGTGTGGCGGGCGATGCCATCCTGGACGCCGACACCTGGATGCCGCAGATTGCCGTCGGCCTGGAGCACAAGCGCGTGCGGCCGGGCTCGCTGCAGTCGGTGTTCGACTTTTTGGGCGCCGACACGCAATCGACCGATTTTTACGTCAGCGCCACCAAGCTGGTGCTGGACAAAGGCCTGCTGCTGAACGCTACGCTGCGCTCCACCCGCGCCAACCAGAACGGTTTGCTCGGTTTTGGTTCGGCCGCGCCGGGACGCGGCAGCCGCAGCCTGCAACCGGAATTTTCGGTGGCCTGGCTGCTCCGCCACGACCTGGCCATAGGCGCGGAATGGCGCTTCCAGCCCGACAACCTGCAGGCCACCGGCCGTGCGGCCGGCCTGGGCGCTGCGCTGCGCGAGGACGCGTGGCGGGACCTCTTTATTGCCTGGGCGCCGAGCAAAAACCTCTCGTTCACGCTGGCCTGGGCGGACCTGGGGCGCGTCGTCCCCGGCATCACCAACGGCCGGCGCCAGAGCGGCGCCTATCTCTCAGCCCAGGTGGCCTTCTGACGCGGAAAACCCCCATGAAAATATTTTCCTTGTGCTTCGCCCTGGTCCTTGCGGGCGCAAATCTGGCCCACGCACAGACTGCCGTAGCCGCTGCCGCCGCACCACCTGGTTTGTATGCTGCGCTGGGCGAAAAGGCCGGCATCGACCGCCTGGCCGACGATTTTGTGGAGCGCTTGCTGCGCCACCCGCGCATCGGCCCCCAGTTCAAAGACACCAAGCCCGCCGCCTTCAAGGAAAGCCTGGCCGAGCAGTTTTGCGTGCTGAGCGGGGGGCCCTGCACCTACCAGGGTGCCGACATGCGCGAAGTGCACGCCGACCTGGACATCAACAAAGGCGATTTCAACGCCTTGGTCGAGGTGCTGCAGCGCGCCATGGACGCGCAAGGCATTCCCTTTTCTCAACAAAACCGGCTGCTGGCGCTGCTCGCGCCCATGCACCGCGACATCATCACGGTGCACTGACATGCTGCGAAATACTCTGCTTTTGATAGCTGCTTGCGTAATCAGCGCAAGCGCTGCGACTGCTTTTGCCGGAAATGTTCAGGTGCAGATACTTGACAAGGAAGGCCGAGCGGTCCCCGACGCCGTGGTGGTGCTGTACCCGGCCAGTCCGGGCGCGCCGCCTGCGGCCAGCAAGGTCACGATCGGCCAGCAACGCATGCGATTCCTTCCGCCCGTGACCGTGGTGGCGCCGGGCAGTACGCTGCACTTCACCAACCTCGACCGCTGGGACCACCACATTCGAGGCACCACGGCTGCACTGGGTTTTGCCGACGCGGCGGCTGGCGCAGACTTCGAAATGCGCCTGGCAGGCGCCAGCGCGGGCGCACCAGGAGGAGAAGCGGAGGTCACTGTGGAGAAGCCGGGCCCCATCCTGCTCGGCTGCCATCTGCACGGCTCCATGCGTGGCCATGTCTTCGTCACCGATTCGGCCTGGACGGTCAAGACCGACGACGACGGCATTGCCCGCTTCGGCGCCGTGCCCGAAGGCGCAGCGCAGCTGCGTGTCTGGCACCCGGAACAATTGGTGGAACTGCCGCGGCGCAACTTGCAGGTGGGCGCCGCGCCGGTGCTCGACAGCGTGCAGCTGAGCGTGGTGCCGCGGCGGCGGCGCTCCTGAGCGCGCTGAAGGCTTTTCCGTTTTGACTTCGTTCCTCTGCCCATGACCCCACTTCGCACCGGCGGCCAGATCCTGGTTGACCAGCTCCTCGCGCATGGCGTGGAGCACCTGTTTTGCGTGCCCGGCGAAAGCTACCTGGCCGTGCTCGACGCCCTGCATGACGCCCGCATTGCGGTCACGGTGTGCCGCCAGGAGGGCGGCGCCGCCATGATGGCCGAGGCGCAGGGAAAGCTCACGGGCCGGCCCGGCATCTGTTTTGTGACACGCGGGCCGGGGGCGACCAACGCAGCCGCTGGGGTGCACATTGCGCACCAGGATTCCACGCCGCTGATTCTGTTCGTCGGGCAGGTGGCGCGCGGCGCCCTGGGGCGCGAGGCGTTTCAGGAGCTGGACTACTGCGCCGTCTTCGGCAGCATGGCGAAATGGGTGGTGCAGATTGACGACCCGGTGCGCTTGCCCGAGCTGATCTCGCGAGCCTTCCACGCGGCCACCTCCGGGCGCCCCGGCCCGGTGGTGGTGGCGCTGCCCGAAGACATGCTGACCGAGGCCGCCACAGTGGCCGACGCGCTGCCCTACCAAGTGATCGAAACCCACCCCGGCGCCGCGCAGATGGCCGAGCTGGCCCAGCGCCTGCAGGCGGCCCAGCAACCCGTGGCCATCCTGGGCGGCAGCCGCTGGTCGGAGCAGGCAGTGCAGGCGTTTGCGGCGTTTGCGCAGGCTTGGCAGCTTCCGGTGTACTGCTCGTTCCGGCGGCAAATGCTGTTCCCGGCCACGCACACCTGCTATGGCGGCGACCTGGGCCTGGGCGCCAACCCGAAGTTGCTGGCGCGTATCCAAGCGTCTGACCTGGTGCTGGCGGTGGGTGGGCGCCTGTCCGAAGTGCCCTCGCAGGGGTACGAGCTGCTGGCCATTCCCACGCCCGCGCAGCCGCTGGTGCATGTGCATGCGGACGCGGACGAACTGGGCAAGCTCTACCGCCCCACGCAGGCCATCCACGCCACGCCGCAAGCCTTTGCAGCCGCGCTTTGCGCTGTGCGCCCGCAGGCCGCCGGACCCTGGCAGGCCCACGCCGAGGCTGCGCATGCCGACTATCTGGCGTGGAGCAACCCGGCTGCCATTCGCATTCCCGGCCCTCTGCAGATGGGCGAGGTCATGCACCACCTCAAGGAGGTGCTGTCCGCCAACACCATCTTTTGCAACGGCGCGGGCAACTTTGCCACCTGGGTGCACCGTTTCTGGCCCTTCACCACCTACGCCAGCCAGTTGGCACCGACCAGCGGCTCGATGGGCTATGGCCTGCCGGCCGGCGTGGGTGCCAAGCGCCTGTGGCCGCAACGCGAGGTGGTGGTTTTCGCCGGGGACGGGGATTTCTTGATGCACGGGCAGGAATTCGCCACCGCCGTGCAATATGGCCTGCCCATCATCGTGGTGCTGCTTGACAACGCCATGTACGGCACCATCCGCATGCACCAGGAGCGCGAGTACCCCGGACGCATTAGCGCCACGCAGCTCAAGAATCCCGATTTCAAAGTCTATGCCCTGGCCTTTGGAGGCCATGGCGAGCGCGTGGAGCGCACCGGAGACTTTGCGCCTGCTTTAGCCCGCGCCCGCGCCAGCGGCTTGCCCAGCGTGCTGCACTGCTTGATCGACCCCGAGGCGATCACGCCAACGGGGACGCTGCAGGGCATTCGCAGCGCGGCGTTGGCCAGGCGCTGAAGAACATGCGCAAGCAGCGGGCGGAAAAGCTTCGCAGCGCCTAGTGTCGTGGGTTGGGTGTTTGGCCAGCCGCCAGCCGCCAGCTGCAGCGCCGCGCACAATACCGGGCGTGACCGATTCCGAGACAAATTCCCGCACAGACGAACCGCCCGCAACCCCGGCAACCGGCGGCAAGCTGCGCCGCATCGCCCACCTCGACATGGATGCGTTCTTCGCCTCCGTCGAACTGCTGCGCTACCCCCAGCTCAAGGGCCTGCCGGTGGTGATTGGCGGCGCGCGGCGCGCGGTGGACGAACTGCTGCTGCAAGGCCCGGACGGCAGCGGCGGGCGCGAGCGCTGCTTTATTCCCGTGGCCGACTTTCCCTTGCTCAAGGACTACGTCGGCCGGGGCGTCATCACCACGGCCACCTATGCCGCGCGGCAGTTTGGCGTGGGTTCGGCCATGGGCATGATGAAAGCCGCCAGGCTGTGTCCGCAGGCCATTGTGCTGCCGGTGGATTTTGACGAGGTGCGCCGTTTCTCGCGCTTGTTCAAAAGCACGATTGCCGAAATCGCGCCGGTCATGGAGGACCGCGGTGTGGACGAGGTGTATATCGACTTCACCGACGTGCCCGGAGGACAGCGCGAAGGCGGGCGTGTGTTGGCGCGACTGATCCAGAAGTCGATTTTTCAGGCCACGGGCCTGACCTGCTCGCTCGGCGTCGCCCCCAACAAGCTGCTGGCCAAGATGGCCAGCGAATTCGACAAACCCAACGGCGTCGCCGTTCTGTACGAGCACGAACTGCAGCAACGCATCTGGCCGCTCGCCTGCCGAAAAATCAATGGCATTGGTCCCAAGGCGGGCGACAAGCTGGCGCGCCACGGCATAGAAACCATCGGCGAACTGGCCGCGCGGCCCAAAGACTGGCTGGTTCAGCACTTTGGCCGCGCCACCGGCGCCTGGCTGCATGAGTCGGCCTGGGGGCGCGACAGCCGCCCGGTGCAGACGCACAGCGAGCCCGTGAGCATGAGCCGAGAGACCACTTTTGAGCGCGATTTGCACGTGGTGCAGGACCGCCGCGAGCTGGGCGCCATCTTCACCCGGTTGTGCGAGCAGGTGGCGGCCGACCTGCAGCGCCAGGGCTATGCCGGAAAAACTATCGGCATCAAGATCACCTTCGACAACTTCGAGAAGGTCACGCGCGACACCACCATCGACGAGGCGACCGATCAGGCGGCAATGATCCGACGGATCGCGGGCCTCTGCCTCAAGC